>NZ_BAABIG010000055.1:0-1497 GCF_039542605.1 Streptomyces ziwulingensis | reverse complement strand
ACCGCACCCCGCGTCACCACGACCAGCCGGGTGTCCTCCGGACCACCGCCGGCGAGGTACGCCTGCACTTCGGCCAGCACCCGCCCCACCAGCGCCACGGGCGTGTCGTCCGCCCCGCCGGTGCGGGCCTCGATCACCGTCGTCCCCGCCACCGCACCGGGGCCGGCGACGGGCGCGGACCGCAGCTCACTCCATTCCACCCGGAACAGCGCGTCGGTGCCGGGCGCACCGGCCGCCGCTTCGAGCTGCTCGCCGGAGACGGCCCGGGACACCAGCGAGTCCAGCGTCAGCACCAGGCCGCCCGTGTCGTCCACGGCTTCCAGCGACAGCGTGTCCGGGTCGGGCCGCAGCAGCCGTACCCGGATCGATGTGGCGCCGGAGGCGTGCAGGGTGAGCCCGTTCCAGGCGAACGGGAGCCGCACCACCGCCTGCGCCTCCGTCTCCGTGTCCGTGTCCGGGCCCTCGGTCACCTCGGCGGCGGCGTCCAGGATGCTCGCGTGCAGTGCGGCGTCGAGCAGCGCCGGGTGGATGCCGAACCCGGCGGCGTTCTCCCGTTCCTCCTGCGGTACGACGACCTCGGCGAACAGCTCGCCCTCGCTCCGCCAGACCTTCCGCACGCACTGGAACGCCGGTCCGTACCCGTATCCCGCGTGTGTCAGCTTCTGGTAGCCGTCGGAGATGTCGACCGGCTGGGCGCCGGGCGGTGGCCAGGCGGAGAAGTCGAAGGTGCCGGTGGGGGCGCCGGCTGTGCTGAGGCTGCCGGTGGCGTGCCGGGTCCAGCTCTCGGGACCGCTCTCGTCCGCGCCTGCGTCCTGGCGCGTGGAGTACACCTCCACGCTGCGGCCACCGGTCTCGTCCGGCCCGCCGACGGCGACCTGTACGC
This sequence comes from Streptomyces ziwulingensis, assembly GCF_039542605.1. Lineage (NCBI taxonomy): Bacteria > Bacillati > Actinomycetota > Actinomycetes > Kitasatosporales > Streptomycetaceae > Streptomyces > Streptomyces ziwulingensis. The sequence goes on along the minus strand of NZ_BAABIG010000055.1, from coordinate 614 downwards.
GTACGGCACCCTGCTCCGGGACGACCAGGGGCGCCTCGATGACCAGTTCGTCCAGTACTCCGCAGCCGACCTCGTCACCGGCCCTCACGGCCAGCTCGACCAGGCCGGTGCCAGGTACCAGGACCACTCCCCCGATGGCGTGGTCGGCCAGCCAGGGGTGGGTGCGCAGGGACAGCCGGGAGGTGAACACCAGCCCGTCCGACTGCGGCAGCCGGACGACGGCACCCAGCAGCGGGTGATCCGCCGCGCCCTGTCCCAGGGCGGTGGCGTCCATGAGGGGGCGGGCGGCCGGGAGCCAGTACTGCTCATGGTCGAAGGCGTACGTCGGCAGGTCGACGTGGGTTTCGGTGGCACCCTCGGGCAGGAGGGCGGCCCAGTTCACCTTGGTGCCGCGCACGAAGAGCTGTGCCACGGCCGAGAGCAGGGTCTGTGCCTCGCCGCGCTCGTCGCGCATCGCGGACACGCCCACCGCGTCCTCACCCGCCGACTCCGTAATGGCACCCGTCAGCGCACCACCGGGGCCGAGTTCCAGGAACACCGAGCCACCCGAAGCCGCGATCCCCTCCGCGAAACGAACCGGACGACGGACGTGCTCCACCCAATAACCCGGGTCC
>NZ_BAABIG010000054.1:0-180717 GCF_039542605.1 Streptomyces ziwulingensis | reverse complement strand
CACCGTCATGAGCACCGAGTCCACCACCATCCGCTGGGAGCAGGACCGCACCGGCGTGGTCACCCTCGTCCTGGACGACCCGGACCAGTCCGCGAACACCATGAACGCCGCGTTCCGCGCCTCCCTCGCCAAGGTCACCGACCGCCTGGAGGCCGAGAAGGACACCCTCCGCGGCGTCATCATCACCTCCGCCAAGAAGACCTTCTTCGCCGGCGGCGACCTGCGCGACCTGATCCGCGTCACCCCCGAGACCGCCCAGGACCTGTTCGACGGCGGTCTGGCCATCAAACGGGACCTGCGCCGCATCGAGACCCTCGGGAAGCCCGTCGTCGCCGCGATCAACGGCGCGGCGCTCGGCGGCGGCTACGAGATCGCCCTCGCCTGCCACCACCGCGTCGCCCTCGACGCCCCCGGCTCCAAGATCGGCCTGCCCGAGGTCACCCTCGGTCTGCTCCCCGGGGGCGGCGGCGTCGTCCGCACCGTCCGCCTGCTCGGCATCACCGACGCGCTGCTGAAGGTGCTGCTCCAGGGCACCCAGTACGCCCCGCGCCGCGCGGCCGACAACGGCCTGGTCCACGAGGTCGCCGACACCCCGGACGACCTGCTCGCCAAGGCCCGCGCCTTCATCGACGCCCACCCCGAGTCCGCCCAGCCCTGGGACGTCCCCGGCTACCGCATCCCGGGCGGCACCCCCAGCAACCCCAGGTTCGCCGCCAACCTGCCCGCCTTCCCGGCCAACCTGCGCAAGCAGACCGGCGGCGCGCCCTACCCCGCGCCGCGCAGCATCATGGCCGCCGCCGTCGAGGGCGCCCAGGTCGACTTCGAGACCGCCCAGGTCATCGAGGCCCGCTACTTCGTGGAGCTGGCCGCCGGACAGACCTCGAAGAACATGATCCAGGCGTTCTTCTTCGACCTCCAGGCCGTCAACTCCGGCGCCAACCGCCCGCAGGGGACCGAGCCCCGCCCGGTCCGCAGGGTCGCCGTCCTCGGCGCCGGGATGATGGGCGCCGGGATCGCCTACTCGTGCGCACGCGCGGGCATCGACGTCGTCCTCAAGGACGTCTCCCTCGACTCCGCGCTCAAGGGCAAGGGCTACTCCGAGAAGCTGTGCGCCAAGGCCGTCTCCCGCGGCCGCACCACCCAGGAGAAGGCCGACGCGCTCCTCGCCCGCATCACGCCCACCGCCGAGGCCGCCGACCTCGCGGGCTGCGACGCGGTGATCGAGGCCGTCTTCGAGGACACCTCCCTCAAGCACAAGGTCTTCCAGGAGATCGAGCACGTCGTCGAGCCCGACGCGCTGCTCTGCTCCAACACCTCCACCCTCCCCATCACCGCCCTCGCCGAAGGCGTCGAACGCCAGGGCGACTTCATCGGGCTGCACTTCTTCTCGCCCGTCGACAAGATGCCGCTGGTGGAGATCATCAAGGGGGAGCGGACCGGTGACGAGGCGCTGGCCCGCGCCTTCGACCTGGTCCGGCAGATCAAGAAGACGCCGATCGTCGTCAACGACAGCCGCGGCTTCTTCACCTCCCGCGTCATCGGCCGTTTCATCGACGAGGGCGTCGCCATGGTCGGCGAGGGCGTCGAGCCGGCCTCCGTGGAGCAGGCGGCGGCCCAGGCCGGCTACCCGGCCAAGGTGCTCTCGCTGATGGACGAGCTGACCCTCACCCTGCCCCGCAAGATCCGCCAGGAGACGAAGCGGGCCGTCGAGGAGGCGGGCGGCACCTGGGCCGCACACCCCGCCGAGGCCGTCATCGACCGCATGGTCGACGAGTTCGGGCGCCCCGGCCGCAGCGGCGGCGCCGGCTTCTACGAGTACGGCGAGGACGGCCGGCGGACCGGCCTGTGGCCCGGACTGCGGGAGCACTTCACCGAGCCCGGGTACCGGATCCCGTTCCGGGACATGCGGGAGCGGATGCTCTTCGCGGAGGCGCTGGACACCGTCCGGCTCCTGGAGGAGGGCGTGCTGACCTCGGTGGCCGACGCCAACATCGGCTCGATCTTCGGCATCGGCTTCCCCGGCTGGACCGGCGGCGTGCTCCAGTACGTCAACGGTTACGAGGGGGGCCTGCCCGGCTTCGTGGCCCGCGCGCGTGAACTGGCCGAACGCTACGGCGACCGCTTCACGCCGCCCGCGCTGCTGGTGGAGAAGGCGGAACGGGGTGAGGTCTTCACGGACGGCCGCTGAGCGGGCGTCCACTGTCCGGCACGCCCCAGCGGAGCGGCCCGGCGACCGGCTCGACGAGGCGGGGTCACTCCGCCTCGTCGAGCCACTCCCGCAGTTCCTGGCGGAGCGACCGCTGGAAGGTCGTCAGCAGCGCCTGCACCACGATCGGGTGCATGTGGGCGGACAGCGACCGCACGTCCCGCGCGTCGCGCTCGGTGACCGCGTCGCGCAGCAGCCGCGACAGGTCGCGCGCGGCGGCGCGGGAGTGGGCGAGCAGCGCGGTACGGGCGGCGAGGACCGTCTCGGGCGACAGCGGGGTGGCGAGCAGCTCCACGCCGATCCGCAGCAGTCCGGCGTCGACCCGATAGACACCCCCGCTTCCCTCCCCCTCTCCGCCCCCGTCCCGGCCCCCGTCCGGCGTGACGATGTCCATCGCCACCAGACGGGCCATGTCCTCGTCGCTCAGCGGCCGGCCCGCCCGCCGGTCCAGTTGCTCGCGGGTGACGCTCTCCACCGTCTCCGGCGCCCAGGAGGCCACCACCGCGCGGTGCAGCGCGAGGTCGTGGGCGGTCAGGTCCGGCGGCAGTTGCCGCAGATACCGCTCGATCGCGGCCAGCGTCATGCCCTGGCGCTGGAGCTCCTCGATCAGCGCCAGCCGCGCCAGATGCTCCCGGCCGTACCGCCCCACCCGCCGCGGACCGATCAGCGGCGGGGGCAGCAGCCCCTTGGTCCCGTAGAAGCGGACCGTGCGCACCGTGACGCCGGCCCGCGCGGCCAGCTCGTCGATGGTGAGCGCCGGCTTCTCGGTCTCGGGCGTCGTCATGTGGAGCAGTATCGCTGTCTCACCAGTGCTGTGACACCACATCTGCACTGCGTGGAGACGGGCGGTGGATCATGTGAGAAGTCACCCTCTGTGAGGTGAGCCACCGCATGGGCACGGCGGGTCGTGGGAAGGTGCCGACTTGGTCTGTGCCGCGAGCGTGGCACGGGCCATGTCACTGTACGGACGATTCGGGTGTAAACACCCGGACGCACCAGAGAGTGGATCCACCCGTGAGCAAGGACGCCGTGGACACGGCACAGGCCGCCGGCCACCCCCGGGCGGCCGCGCCCCCCGCGGACGCGGGCGACGCCGGTTACAGCAAGGACCTCAAGGCCCGCCACATCAACATGATCGCCATCGGCGGCGCGATCGGCACCGGTCTCTTCCTCGGCGCCGGCGGCCGGCTGCGCGACGCCGGCCCGGCGCTCGCCGTGGCCTACCTGGTCTGCGGCGTCTTCGCCTTCTTCGTCGTCCGGGCCCTCGGCGAGCTGGTGCTCTACCGGCCCTCGTCCGGTTCCTTCGTGTCGTACGCGCGCGAGTTCCTCGGCGAGAAGGGCGCGTACGTCGCCGGCTGGATGTACTTCCTGAACTGGTCCACGACCGGCATCGCCGACATCACGGCGATCGCGCTGTACACGCACTACTGGTCGCTGTTCACCAGCATCCCGCAGTGGGTGCTCGCGCTGATCGCCCTGGCCGTGGTGCTGGCCGTGAACCTGATCTCGGTGAAGATCTTCGGCGAGATGGAGTTCTGGTTCGCCATCGTCAAGGTCGCCACCCTGGTCGGCTTCATGCTGATCGGCATCTTCCTGCTGGTCACCCAGCACGAGGTGGGCGGCTACACCCCCGGCGTCGGCATGATCACCGAGCACGGCGGGCTGCTGCCGCACGGGGTGATGCCGGTCGTCCTCGTGATGCAGGGCGTGATCTTCGCGTACGCCGCGCTGGAACTGGTCGGCGTCGCCGCAGGCGAGACCGCCGAGCCGCAGAAGGTCGTCCCGCGCGCGGTGAACTCGATCATGTGGCGGGTCGCCCTGTTCTACGTCGGCTCGGTCGTCCTGCTGGCCCTGCTGCTGCCCGGTTCGCTCTACTCGGGCGACCAGAGCCCCTTCGTCACCGTCCTGTCGAAGATCGGTGTCCCGGCCGCGGGCGACGTGATGAACCTGGTGGTCCTCACCGCCGCCATGTCCTCGCTCAACTCCGGGCTGTACTCCACCGGCCGCATCCTGCGCTCCATGGCGGTGGCGGGCTCCGCGCCCAGGTTCACCGGCGTGATGAGCCGCACCCAGGTCCCCTACGGCGGCATCCTGCTGACCTGCGGGGTGTGCGTGCTCGGCGTCGGCCTGAACTTCCTGGTGCCGTCGCAGGCGTTCGAGATCGTGCTGAACGTCGCCTCGCTCGGCATCATCAGCACCTGGGTGATCATCATGGTCTGCCACCTGGTCTTCGTCCGGCGGGCGAAGGAGGGCCGGGTCACCCGGCCGCGGTTCCGTCTCCCCGGCAGCCCGGTCACGGAGATCGCCACGATCGTGTTCCTGCTGGCCTGCCTCGGCATGATGTGGAACGACCCCGACGTCGGCCGCAAGACCCTGCTGCTCGTCCCGCTGATCGTGGTGATGCTGGTGGCCGGCTGGTACGGCGTCCGCCGCCGCGTCGGCGAGAACGCCGCCCAGGATCTGCCGGGGCCGGCGAACCAGGGCGTGTCTCGAAAGTAGCGTCGTCCGCCCGGAGGGCAGACGGGACTTTCGAAACACGCCCTGGCGGACCGGGCCCGCCGCCCGGCGGGGGGAGCGTCCCCCCGCCGCCGTGCGGTCGGGGCCGCCGCACCAGATGCTTCGAACGGCCCCTTCTGCGCGGGAGCCGTCCGGGGTACGGTCCCGCGCATGCCACGACGCATGCGGTGCACGGTCCGGAGAACGCTCGCCACGGCGGTCACGGCCGCCGCCCTGGCCACCTCGCTCGCTCCCACCGCGGCCGGCGCCACGGCCGGCGCCGCGGGCGCACCCCGCCACCCGCCGCGCACCGGCTTCGAGTCCGCGCACGGCGCCCGCTGGACCACCCAGGCCGAGGAGCGGTCCCTGCTGGCCGCCGTCGACCGGGCCGCCGCCCACGTCACCGTCGACCGCGTCGGCAGCACGGCGCGGGGCCGCCCGCTCCGGCTGGTCACCCTCGGCAACCCCGCCGCCGCCCACAAGATCCTCCTCGTCTGTGGCCAGCACGGCGACGAACCCGCCGGCCGCGAGGCCTGCCTGACCACCGTCCGCGACCTCGCCCACCCCACCGACCGGCGCACCCGGCGCCTGCTGGAGCGCACCACCGTCCTGGTCGTGCCCACCGCCAACCCCGACGGCCGGGCGGCCGGCACCCGCGGCAACGGCGACGGCGTCGACGTCAACCGCGACCACCTCGCCCTGGCGACGGCGGAGGCCCGGGCCCTGGCCGCCGTCGTCCGCGACCACCGCCCCGACCTCGTCCACGACCTGCACGAGTACGGCGCCACGCCCCCGTACTACGACAAGGACCTGTACGACCTGTGGCCCCGCAACCTCAACACCGACGCGGCCGTCCACGACGAGGCCGAGACCCTCTCCGGCGCCCATGTCCGCCCCGCCGCCGGGCGCGCCGGCCACTCCACCGGCACGTACGGCATCTGGACCGACCCGGAGACCGGCGACCCGATCCGGCAGACCGCCGGGGACGGGCAGGAGCGCATCCTGCGGAACATGTCCGGCGTCAAGCACGCGGTGGGCCTGCTCGTCGAGAGCCGCCTCGACCCCCTCACCGCGGCCGAGCGGCAGGACGGGGCGCTCAACAACCGGCGCCGGGTGGACTCGCAACTGGCCGCGCTCAAGGGACTGTTCGGCTACTCCGACGAGCGGCGTGGACGCGTCGAGGCGGCCACCGGCGCGGCCCGCGAGGCGGGACGGACCGACACCGGCCCGGTGTACCTCGGCGGCGCCGACAACGACCCGCCACAGCCGTCGCAGGTGCTCGCCGACCCGCCCTGCGGCTACCGCCTCACCCCCGGCCAGTACCGGGACGTGCGGGACGAACTCGCCCTGCACGGCGTGCGCGCCCGACGGGACGCCGGCGGAGTTCTCGTACCGCTGCGTCAGCCGTCGCGCGCACTGGTGCCGTTGCTGTTCGACGCGCGCGCCGCTTACCACATCACGGTGGGTGAACCCGACACGGAGTGCTGAACGGGCGAGGGGCGGCCCCGGGTGTGGTAGCAGCGTACATAGGGGACATTCCGCGCCCTATCCGCCCGGCGAAAGGTGCCGCCCGTGACGCATGACCCACCCAGCGGGAAAGATCTTCATCCGAAGGGCTCGCTGCCGGGATCGGAGGCGGGCCTGCCGGGACCCGAGGGGCGTCCGCGCACCGATCGCGTCGTCTTCGGCGTCACGGCGGTACTGAGCCTCGCCTTCGTCGTCTGGGGCGCCGTCGCCACCGACTCCCTGGAGGACGCCTCCAGCACCCTGCTCGGCGGCCTGATGCACAACGGCGGCTGGGCGTTCGTACTGGCCGCCTCCGGCTTCGTCGTCTTCGCCCTCTGGCTCGCGATCAGCCGCTACGGCCGGATCCACCTCGGCGCCGAGGGCGAGAAACCCGAGTTCCGCACGGTCTCCTGGGTCGCGATGATGTTCAGCGCGGGCATGGGCATCGGCCTGATGTTCTACGGCGTCAGCGAGCCGCTCTCGCACTACTCGACGCCCCCGCCCGGCACCGACCCGGCCGACTCCGGCGAACGCATGGAGACGGCCATGGCCACCACCCTCTTCCACTGGACGCTCCATCCGTGGGCGATCTACGCGGTGGTCGGCCTCGCCATCGCCTACAGCACCTTCCGCAGGCGCCGCCGCCAGACCATCAGTGCCGTGTTCACCCCGCTCATCGGCGAGAAGAACGCCAACGGCGGGGTGGGCCGGGTCATCGACATCCTCGCCATCGTCGCGACCGTCTTCGGTTCCGCGGCCTCCCTCGGCCTCGGCGCGCTGCAGATCGGCTCCGGCTTCCAGGAGCTGGACTGGCTGGACAAGGTGAGCACCGCGCTGCTCGTCACGATCATCGGCGTGCTCACGGTCGCGTTCGTGGCCTCGGCCGTCTCGGGGGTGGAGAAGGGCATCCAGTGGCTGTCCAACATCAACATGGTGCTGGCGCTGGTGCTCGCCCTGTTCGTGTTCGTCGCCGGCCCGACCGTCATCGTCCTGGACCTGCTGCCCACCTCGATCTTCTCCTACCTCGGTGAGCTGCCCCGGCTCGCCGCCCGGACCGAGGCGGCCGGCGGTGAGGGCGTGGCCGACTGGCTGGCGAGCTGGACCGTCTTCTACTGGGCGTGGTGGATCTCCTGGACGCCGTTCGTCGGCATGTTCATCGCCCGCATCAGCCGGGGCCGTACCGTCCGGCAGTTCGTCGGCGGCGTCATCCTGGTGCCCAGCACGGTCAGCCTCGTCTGGTTCGCCATCTTCGGCGGCTCGGCGATGAAGCTGGCGGAGCAGGGCAGGCTGGGGGAGGAGACGACCTCCGAGGGCCGGCTCTTCGCCGTGCTCCAGCAGTTCCCCGTCGCCACCGTCACCAGCCTGCTGGTGATGATCCTCGTCGGCATCTTCTTCGTCTCGGGCGCCGACGCGGCCTCGATCGTGATGGGCACCCTGTCGCAGCGGGGCGCGCTGGAACCGAGCCGTCCGGTCGTCATCTTCTGGGGCGTGCTCACCGGCGCGGTGGCCGCCATCATGCTCCTGGTCGGCAGCGGCCAGGGCGACGCGCTGACCGGTCTGCAGAACCTCACGATCCTCGCGGCGGCCCCGTTCGTCATCGTGATGATCTTCATGTGCGTGGCCCTCCTGCGCGATCTGCGCCGGGACCCGCTCATCGTCCGGGGCGAGATCGGCGTCGAGGCGCTCGAACTGGCCGTGGTCGAGGGGCACCGCCGGTACGACGGCGAGTTCGAGATCCGGGTGGGACCGGGCCCCGGCACGGAGATCGAGGGCGATCCGATCGGCAGGCACACCTGACACCGGGCTCGCCCGGCACGCCCGTTCGTCGCCCGGCCCCCTGTCCCGCGAGGCGCGACGTCGCCGTGCCGCCTGGCGGGGCCCGGCGAAGGCGCCCCCTCTGGCCCCGGCGGCGCCGTCGGGGCCCCGCCTCAGCGCCTCAGCCGAGGACCAGCCCCGCGGCCTCCTCCGCGCACCCCCACGCCACCGTGACGCCCGCCCCGCCGTGGCCGTAGTTGTGCACCAGCAGCCGCCCGTCCGGCAGCGGCTCCCGCTCCAGCCGCACCGCGTCCCGCACGGGCCGCAGACCGACCCGGTGCGCCAGGACCCGCGCCCCGGCGATCTCCGGCCGCAGCACCGCGCACCGCCGTACGATCGCCGCCGCCACCGCCGGGTCCGGCTCCGGCGACCACGCGTCCTCCTCCGCCGTGCCGCCCAGGACGAGGCGGTCCGCGTGCGGGAAGACGTACGCCGTCTCCCCGGACTCCGGGTCGGCGCAGACCGTCCAGGTGCGGATGCCGGGGTTCGCCACGACGACCAACTGGCCCCGCACCGGCCGTACGGACGGGTCCGGCACCAGCGTGCGGGCGTCCAGCCCGGTGCAGTTGACCACGACCGGCGCCACCGGCTCCGCCAGACCGGCCACCGCGCGCCGCTCCACGGTCCCGCCCGCCGCCAGCAACCGCTCGCGCAGCCACGGCAGATGAATCGACATGTCGATGAGCGGCAACCGTGCCCACAGCCCGGACCCGCCGTACTCCTCGGGGGTCGACGCCCGCAGCCCCGGCAGCCGGCCCGCCGCCCATCCGGCGACCTCGTCCCGCCCGGTCTCGCCCAGCACCCCCTCGGCCATCCGCACACCGGTCCGCCCGGGGCGCGCCGCCAGTTCCTCGTACACGTCCAGCGAGCGCAGCGCCCACGCGCGTGCCGCCGCCGGCGGCGCGATCCGGTACGGCCACCAGAGCGCGCCCGCGACCGCCGAGGTGGTCCGCTCGGCGGGCTCCCGGGTCCACACCCGCACCCGGCTGCCGCGCTCCGCCAGGACGACCGCCGTCGTCAGCCCGATCACGCCGCCGCCGATCACGACGACTTCGCCCTCCGGTTCGGTTTCCACAGGCGGACGCTAGCGGAACATGACCTGCCGTGCGCCCCTCGGTCCGGCCCCGGGACACTCACCCGCACACGCCGGCCGAGTACGCGGCCACCGGCTCCCGTACCGGCGACCCGCCGCGGCAGCCGGTGTCCGCCGGGCCGCTAAAATCGAGGCCCTGATGACTGCCAACCTCGTCGCCAAGAACCTCGCCGCCGGCCACGGCGACCGCTCCCTGTTCACCGGACTCGACCTCGTCGTCGCCCCCGGGGACGTGATCGGACTGGTCGGGGCCAACGGCGCCGGCAAGTCCACGCTGCTGCGGATGCTCGCCGGACTCACCGCCCCCGAACAGGGCGAACTGCGCCTCTCCCCGCCCGGCGCCACCGTCGGCCACCTCCCGCAGGAGCCCGAGCGCCGCCCCGGCGAATCGGTCCGCGCCTTCCTGGCCCGGCGCACCGGCGTCGCCGAGGCCCAGCACACCATGGACGACGCCACCCAGGCCCTGGTCGACGGCGCGCCCGGCGCCGACGACGCCTACGCCACGAGCCTGGAGCGCTGGCTCGCCCTCGGCGGCGCCGACCTCGACGAGCGCGCCGAGGAGGTCGCCGCCGGCCTCGGTCTCGCCGTCGGCCTCGACCAGCCCATGACCTCCCTGTCCGGCGGCCAGGCCGCCCGGGCCGGCCTCGCCTCCCTGCTCCTCTCCCGCTACGACGTCTTCCTGCTCGACGAGCCCACCAACGACCTCGACCTGGACGGCCTGCAACGCCTGGAGCGGTTCGTGAGCGGCCTGCGCGCCGGCACGGTCGTCGTCAGCCACGACCGCGAGTTCCTCACCCGCACCGTCACCAAGGTCCTCGAACTCGACCTCGCCCAGCACCGGGTCAACCTCTACGGCGGCGGTTACGACGCCTACCTGGAGGAGCGCGAGGTGTCCCGCCGGCACGCCCGCGACGACTACGAGGAGTACGCCGACAAGCGCTCCGCCCTCCAGGACCGGGCGCAGACGCAGCGTTCCTGGATGGACAAGGGGGTCAAGAACGCCCGGCGCAAGGCGAGCAACGACAACGACAAGATCGGCCGCAAGTTCCGCAGCGAGGCCAGCGAGAAGCAGGCCGCGAAGGCCCGCCAGACCCAGCGCATGATCGAGCGCCTGGACGTCGTGGAGGAGCCCCGCAAGGAGTGGGAGCTGCACATGGAGATCGGGGCGGCCCCGCGCTCCGGCTCGGTCGTCGCCACCCTGCGCGACGCCGAGGTGCGGCGCGCCGGCTTCACCCTCGGCCCGGTCTCCCTCCAGATCGACTGGGCCGACCGGGTGGCGGTGACCGGCGCCAACGGCGCCGGCAAGTCCACCCTGCTGGGCGCCCTGCTCGGCCGGGTCCCGCTCGACGCGGGCCACGCCTCGCTCGGCTCGGGCGTCCTGGTCGGCGAGGTCGACCAGGCCCGCCGGTCGTTCCACGGCCCCGAGCCGCTGCTCGACGCCTTCCAGGCGGCGACGCCGGACACCGAACCGGGCGAGGTCCGCACCCTCCTGGCCAAGTTCGGCCTGAAGGCGGAACACGTGCTGCGCCCGGCGGCCACCCTCTCACCGGGCGAACGCACCAGGGCGGCGCTGGCCCTGCTCCAGGGCAGAGGCGTCAACCTCCTGGTCCTGGACGAGCCCACCAACCACCTGGACCTGCCGGCCATCGAACAACTGGAAGCGGCCCTCGACACCTACGAGGGCACGCTCCTGCTGGTCACCCACGACCGGCGGATGCTGGACGCGGTGCGGGTGACCCGCCGCCTGGAGGTGGCGGCGGGAAAGGTGACGGAACGCTGAGATCCGTACCGCCCGCTCAGCGCTCGCCCTGTTCGCTCAGCGCTTGCCCTTCTTGGCGTCGAGCAGCCCGGCCCGGCGCAGGGCGTCGGCCATCGCGCCGCCGGCGGGCGGCGTCGCCTGTCGCGCACCGCCCCCCTGACCGCCCTGTCCGCCCTGCCGCTGCTGGGGCGGACGCCCGCCGCGCTGCCGGCGCTCGCCGCCACCGCCGCCCTGGCGACGCTCACCCGCGCCGCCCGGCTTGCCGCCCTGCTCGGCCGCCTCGTCGTCCAGCCGCAGCGTCAGCGAGATCCGCTTGCGCGGGATGTCGACGTCCAGCACCTTCACCTTGACGATGTCCCCGGGCTTGACGACGTCCCGCGGGTCCTTCACGAACGTCTTCGACAACGCGGAGACGTGCGCGAGCCCGTCCTGGTGCACCCCGATGTCGATGAACGCCCCGAAGGCGGCCACGTTCGTCACGACGCCCTCCAGCACCATCCCGGAGGCCAGGTCGGAGATCTTCTCCACGCCCTCCTTGAAGGTGGCGGTTTTGAAGGCGGGACGCGGGTCGCGGCCCGGCTTCTCCAATTCCCTGAGGATGTCGGTGACCGTCGGCAGGCCGAACGTCTCGTCCACGTACTCCGCCGGCCGCAGCGACCGCAGCACCGCGGTGTTCCCGATCAGGGAGGCCACCTCCTGCCCGGCGGTCTTCACCATCCGGCGCACCACCGGGTACGCCTCGGGGTGCACGCTGGACGCGTCCAGCGGGTCGCCGCCCCGGATCCGCAGGAAGCCCGCGCACTGCTCGTACGCCTTCGGACCGAGCCGGGGGACCTTCTTCAGCTCGCCGCGGGACCCGAACGGTCCGTGCGAGTCGCGGTGCGCCACGATGTTCTCGGCGAGGCCCGAGGTGATGCCGGAGACGCGCGCGAGCAGCGGCGCGGAGGCGGTGTTGACGTCCACGCCGACGCCGTTCACACAGTCCTCGACCACCGCGTCCAGCGAGCGCGACAGTTTCATCTCGGACAGGTCGTGCTGGTACTGGCCGACCCCGATCGACTTCGGGTCGATCTTCACCAGCTCGGCCAGCGGGTCCTGGAGGCGGCGCGCGATGGAGACCGCGCCGCGCAACGACACGTCCATGTCGGGCAGTTCCTGCGAGGCGAAGGCGGAGGCCGAGTACACCGAGGCGCCCGCCTCGGACACCATCACCTTGGTCAGGTTCAGCTCGGGGTGCTTGGCGATCAGCTCGCCGGCCAGCTTGTCGGTCTCGCGGGAGGCGGTGCCGTTGCCGATGGCGACCAGCTCGACCGCGTGCTCCCGGGCCAGCCTCGCCAGCTTCGCGATCGCCTCGTCCCACCTGTTGGCGGGGACGTGCGGATGGATCACGTCGGTCGCCACGACCTTGCCGGTGGCGTCGACCACGGCGACCTTCACCCCCGTACGGAAGCCCGGGTCCAGGCCCAGCGTCGCGCGGGTGCCCGCCGGGGCGGCGAGGAGCAGGTCGCGCAGGTTGGCGGCGAACACGTTCACCGCCTCGTCCTCGGCGGCCGTGCGCAGCCGCAGCCTGAGGTCGATGCCGAGGTGGACCAGGAGGCGGGTGCGCCAGGCCCAGCGGACCGTGTCCACCAGCCACTTGTCGCCGGGCCTGCCGCGGTCTGCGATCCCGAACCGGCTCGCCACGACGGCCTCGTACGAGGACCGGCCCTCGGTGGGCTCCTCGGGTTCCAGGACGAGGTCGAGGACGTCCTCCTTCTCGCCGCGGAGCATCGCCAGGACGCGGTGCGAGGGGAGCGCGGTGAACGGTTCGGTGAAGTCGAAGTAGTCGGCGAACTTGGCGCCGGCCTCTTGCCTGCCGTCCTTGACCTTGGCGGCGAGCCGGCCGCGGCTCCACATCCGCTCGCGCAGTTCACCGATCAGGTCGGCGTCCTCCGAGAACTTCTCGGTGAGGATCGCCCGCGCGCCGTCCAGCGCGGCCTGCGGATCGGCGACGCCCTTGCCGGCGTCGACGAACGCCGAGGCGGCGGCGAGGGGCTCCACGGCCGGATCGCCGAGCAGCCCCTCCGCCAGCGGCGCGAGACCCGCTTCGCGCGCGATCTGCGCCTTCGTACGCCGCTTGGGCTTGTACGGCAGGTAGACGTCCTCCAGCCGCGCCTTGGTCTCGGCGCCGCGGATGCTCGCCTCCAGTTCCGCGGTGAGCTTGCCCTGCTCACGCACCGAGTCGAGGATCGCCGCCCGCCGGTCCTCCAGCTCCCGCAGGTAGCGGAGCCGCTCCTCGAGCGCGCGCAGTTGCGCGTCGTCGAGCAGCTCGGTCGCTTCCTTGCGGTAGCGGGCGATGAAGGGCACCGTCGAACCGCCGTCGAGCAGTTCGACCGCGGCCCTCACCTGCCGCTCCCGCACGCCGAGTTCCTCGGCGATCCTGCCTTCGATGGACCCTGCTTCGAGGGACCCGGGTGTCGTCACGATCCCGTACCGCCTTCTCACTGAGGTTGCGCGGCAATTGTGGCAGGTCGCACCGACAGTCGGGGATCAGGGCGGTCGGGGCCGTACCCGGGCGGGCCGGGCCGGACGGGCTCAGGCCCGGCCGCGGGTCGAGCTGGACGCCCCGCCGAAGAGCCGGGCCACGGCCCGGAAGGGCAGGGTGACCACCGTGGCGAGGGCACCGCCGATCTGACGCAGCACGTCTGCGATGGCACGGAACACGAGAGCCTCCTTCTGTCCTGCCCGGCCGGTCCGGCCGGGTGACAACCGTGTACCTCGTGTCCGGCGCGATATGCCCCCGGCGGCCGGTCTTCCCCTTGCGATCAACCCCATCGGCCCCATCGGCCTCCGTAGGACCACCCATCGATCTCCGGCAGCCCTGCCGTTCCCCGCCGATCCGCCGATCCGTCGTTCCCGCCGGTCAGCCCTTGCCGATCAGATCGGCCGGGAAGGCCCCCGCGCCGACGACCGCTCGGGCGAACGCCGCCCCCAGCTCGGTCAGGCGTTCCACGCCCGCCGGGCCGAGGTGCTCGTAGGGCCCCGCGTCCAGCCGGTCCGTCTCGTGCTCGATCTCCGCGCGCAGCGCCCCGCCCCGCTCGGTCAGCTCCCCCGCGTCGTCGAGGAGCCCGCGCCCGCGCAGCCGGCCGACCGCCGCGTCCCAGTCCTCCTCGGTCCAGCCACGGGTGGTCAGCACCCAGCGGGGTGCCATGCCGCGGCCGGTGGCGGTGTGCGTGACCACCGCCTCCAGGCCGTCCAGGTCCGCCGCCGCCAGCACGGCCAGGTGCCCGTCGCCGCGGTGCTCGCGCAGCAGGGTCGCGGCGTGCCAGTACGCCAGGTGCGGTGCCTCGGGGACGGGCAGATCGGCGTGGGCCGAGTAGAGCGGCCGGGCGCCGCGCGTGCAGCCCTCGGCGGCGCGCAGCGCCAGCCCGGCGGCCTCCGCCATCTCCGCGGCGGCCAGAACGTCTTCGCCGAGCAGGCGGCGCAGGGTGGCGTCGACGGCACGCACGCGTGCCGCCAGGACCTCCTCGGGCGAAGCCGTCTCCCAGACGGCCGGCACATGCCGGGCGACGAGCGCGTACCGGTAGTTGTAGAACGTGGCCGTCACGGTGCCGGCCCCCACCCGCCCCAGGGCGGCGGCCCGGGCCGCGAAGTTGACCGCCCGGGGATCGGTGATCCCGAGCGCGCCCAGCTCCCTGCCCAGGTCGGGCGAGAAGTAGTGCGTGGAGTGCAGCGAGTTGAGCGCGTTGTGGCAGCGCCGCCCCGGGCGCCGGTCGATCGCGGCAGTTGTCATGGCCCGCACGTTACCAACCGGTCAGTATGTGTGCGACGGTCCGGACGGACCCGTGCGGCCGAGGGCGGGAAAGGTCCGCTCCGCGCTCCAGGTGAAGCGCGGCTCCCGGCGCTCCAGGAACGCGGCGACGCCCTCCGCGGTGTCGCCGCTGCCGCGGGCCTGGGCCGTCCAGAACCCGTCCCGGTCGGTGCGCCCGTCCGCGAACTCCTTGGCCGCGGCCTGTGTCAGCCCCGAGCGCGCGGCCAGCACGCGGGTGAACTCCTCGACCCGCGCCGCCAGGCCGCCCACCGGCAGCACCTCGTCGACCAGCCCGGTGCGCAGCGCCCGCTCGGTGCCGATCAGCTCACCGGAGAACAGCAGGTACTTCGTGGTGGCCGGCCCCACCAGTGCCACGAGGCGCCGGGTGGTGGACGCCGGATAGACGATCCCCAGCTTCGCCGGCGTCACCCCGAACAGCGCCCCCTCCTCGGCGAACCGCAGGTCGCAGGCGGCCGCGAGCTGCACCCCGCCGCCCACGCAGTGGCCGCGGACCGCGGCCAGCGTCGGCTTGGGGAAGGCGGCGAGCGCCTCCTCCGCGTCCTGGGCCAGCCGCTGCGCCTCCTCGGGCGAGCGGCGCAGCGTGGAGATGTCGGCCCCGGCGCAGAAGGTCCCGCCCGCACCGGTGAGCACCAGCGCGCGCACCGCCGGATCGGCGGCCAGGGCGTCGAGCAGCGGCGGCAGCTCCCGCCACATCGCGGCGGTCATGGCGTTGCGCTTGGCCGGGTGCCGGACGACGACGGTGGCCACCGCGCCGGTGACGCGGTGCTGCAGCTCGGGCTCCATGCGCCGGATGTTACCGGCCGGTCGGCGCCGGGTGGCGCGGGACCTTCGACGAGCTCCGCGAGTGACGGCCGCGGGACCGCCGCAGCCGTACAACCCGAAGAGTCCGCCGAGACGGCACAAGCGGGCCAGGAACAGTCCCGCACCCGACCACGGCATACGCAGACGGTCAGGAGATGCTCGATATGCGCTGACTTGTGTGCAGAACCGTGAGGCGGAGCGACGCGTTACCAACACTCATCGGTGTGGTGACTATCGAGCGCAAGGGCGGCGACCGGACGATGGACGACCAAGGGTGCGGGCCGGGCCCACGCCCCCAGGGGCACCAGCCCCTTCCCGACGAGGAGCCCGCGGACCCGGACCCGCTGCCGTACGAAGGCGTCTGGCGGTTCACCGCCCCCTGCGTCGAGGCATCCGTCCCGCAGGCGCGGCGCGCCGTGCGGGACCTCCTGCTCCGCCAGGGCGTACCCGTCTCGCGGGACGTCGCCGACGGCATGCTCCTGATCGTCTCGGAGCTGGTCACGAACGCCGTCCGGCACGCGGCGGTGCTGTCCCCGACGTTCGCCGTCGAGGTCGCCGTCGGCGCCGACTGGCTCCGGGTCTCCGTCGAGGACAACCACCCCTACCGGCCGACCGCCCTGGTGACCGACCACGGGCAGACCGGCGGCCGGGGGCTGCTGCTGGTACGGGAGATCACCCGGGAGGCCGGCGGCGCCTGCGACGTCGCGCGCACCGCCAACGGCGGCAAGGTCATCTGGGCCGCCCTGCCGCTCAGCCACGCCCTGCCCTGAGGGCGCCGGGGCCCCTTCAGCGCCGCGGGCTCACCAGCCCGCCGAGGGGCCCGTCAGTTCGCGCACGGCGGGACGCGCGGCGTCGAGGACCGTCATGAACCACGCCGAGAAGGTGTCCCGCGCGTGCCGCTCGGCCAGTTCGCCGGAGGAGACGAAGGCCGTCTCGGCGACCTCCTCGGCGTCGGGCCGCGGCGCCGCCTGCACCAAACCCACGAAGAGGTGGTTGTACTCCTGCTCCACCAGGCCCGAGGCCGGGTCCGGGTGGTTGTAGCGCACCGTGCCCGCCGCCGCGAGCAGCGACGGCGAGACGCCCAGCTCCTCGTGGGTCCGCCGGGCCGCCGCCGCGAAGGGCGACTCACCGGGATAGGGGTGGCCGCAGCAGGTGTTGGACCACACACCGGGGGAGTGGTACTTGCCCAGCGCCCGTTGCTGGAGCAGCAGCCGGCCGCGCTCGTCGAAGAGGAAGACGGAGAAGGCACGGTGCAGCATCCCGGGAGGCTGGTGCGCGGCCAGCTTCTCCGCCGTGCCGATCGTCGCGCCGCGCTCGTCGACCAGTTCCAGCAAGATGGCGTCTGCGGCGCCGTTCGACGGCGTGTGCGTCGCGGTGGCAGGAGTGATCGGCATACCTATCCTTCGCATCGGTCCTCGCGCCCCAGTGTGCCGCACGGATCCGGCACTCCCGGCACTTCCCGGGCCCGCCCGCATGTCCCGGGCGGGACCGGCCGCCGAGCGGGGGCCCGAAGCGGGATCGTGCCCGGTGACGCGGACCGGGAACCGTCCGGGACCGGCCGTCCGGGGTCAGGACGCGTGCACAGGGGCGGACGGCCGCGTTCACCGGCGCGTCGTCGCACACCCGCGCCCCACGCGCGCGCCCCCTCAGTGGCAGAGCCGCGCCTCGTGCTGCGCGTGCCCGCCCGGCTCCAACTGGAACGTGCAGTGCTCCACGTCGAAGTGGTCGCCCAGGCACCCCTGCAACTCGTGCAGTATCTTCTCGTGCCCGATCGCGCTCAGCGTCTCGGAGCCGACCACCACGTGCGCGGAGAGCACCGGCAGCCCGGAGGTGATGGTCCAGGCGTGCAGGTCGTGGACGTCCTCCACGCCGTCCAGCGCCAGTATGTGGGCGCGTACCTCGGCGATGTCGACGCCCTTGGGCGCCGCCTCCAGCAGGACGTCCAGCGTCTCGCGCAGCAGCCGGACCGTCCGCGGCACGATCATCAGGCCGATGACCAGCGAGGCGATCGGGTCGGCGGCCTGCCAGCCGGTGGTCACGATCACCACGGCCGCCAGGATCACCGCGAGCGAACCCAGCGCGTCCGCGGCCACCTCCAGGAACGCGCCGCGCACGTTCAGGCTCTCCCGCCGCCCCCGCATCAGCAGCGACAGCGACACCGAGTTCGCCACCAGACCGATCAGGCCGAAGACGACCGTCAGGCCCCCCTCGGTCCCGGCCGGCGTGAGGAACCGCTCGACCGCCTCGTAGAGGACGTACCCGCCCACGCCCAGCAGCAGCAGACAGTTGGCCAGGGCGGCGAGGATCTCGGCCCGGGCGTAGCCGAAGGTGCGCCGGTCGCTGGCCGGCCGGCCGGCGAAGTGGACCGCCAGCAGGGCCATGCCCAGCCCCACGGCGTCCGTCGCCATGTGCGCCGCGTCGGCGACCAGCGCCAGCGAGTCCGCCAGCACACCGCCGACGATCTCCACGACCATGACGCTGAGCGTGATCCCCAGCGCCACCCGCAGCCTGCCCCGGTACGCGGAGGTCGCCGTGGCCCCGGCCGGCGGGCCGTGCGCGTGCCCGTGATCGTGCCCAGCCCCCATGAGAGCCGCCTTCCCGTGGTCGGTTGCGGAGCACAGTGAACTACGGGCGGGGGGTACCCGGCAACGCGGCACTGAACACCGTTGTCATCTCCCCTGACCTGCGCAAACAGGGTGCAGGTCAGGGTGGTGGAGGGGCGTGCGCCGACGGCGCGGCCACCGTCCTGACAGCATCGCGCACGCGGTGTCTGCGATGCCCGTCTTGCGCACGCGGTTTGTTCGCCGGGCCCCGCATCCCCGATGATGATCGCGGCAAAGGCGAGTGCACGCCGTGTCGACCGGCCGTGAAACGGCCGGTGAACACAGTGTTCCGGTCATCCGATAACCTCTGCCGACATGCCGCCCGGGGGCCTCGGACACGGGCGCCCCCATGACGCACAGGCCCGGCGCACGGCGCCGGTACCCAGGGAGTGAGTTCGGTTGTCGACCGCCATTCTGACCGGTCAGCCGGTCCCCGGTTCGTCGATCGAGGACGAACTGCGGAAGCTGGGCTTCGACGTGCGCCTCGCGGCGGACGCGGCCGACGCCGAGACGCAGCTCGCCCAGGTGCCGGGCCGGGAACGGGTCGCCGTGGTCGACGCCCGCTTCGTCGGCCACCCGCACGCCCTGCGCCTCGGCCTCACCGACCCCCGCTTCCCGCTCGCCGCGGTCCCGGGCGCCGTGACCGCCCAGCCGGAGGGCCGCCGGGCGCTGACCCGCGCGATGGCCCGCCGGAACCCCACCGGCACCGCCACCACCCTGGTCGACAGCCTCCCCGACCGGCTCGTCACCGCCCTCGACGACGACGGCGCCGCCGTGCACCGCCCCGAGCTGGGCAGCCTGGTCGCCGAGGTCCCCGCCGACTCGCAGGCCCGCCACGAGGCCCGGCAGTCGGTGGCCGCCGTCGACGACGAGGCCGTACGCCTCAAGTCGGCCGTGAAGGCCCGCGACGGCTTCTTCACCACCTTCTGCGTCAGCCCCTACTCCCGCTACCTCGCCCGCTGGTGCGCCCGCCGCGGCCTGACCCCCAACCAGGTCACCACCGCCTCGCTGCTCACCGCCCTGATAGCGGCCGGCTGCGCGGCCACCGGCACCCGGGCCGGCTTCGTCGCCGCCGGCGTCCTGCTCCTCGTCTCCTTCGTGCTGGACTGCACCGACGGCCAGCTCGCCCGCTACTCCCTGCAGTACTCCACCCTCGGCGCCTGGCTCGACGCCACCTTCGACCGCGCCAAGGAGTACGCCTACTACGCCGGACTCGCCCTCGGCGCCGCCCGCGGCGGCGACGACGTCTGGGCCCTGGCCCTCGGCGCGATGGTCCTCCAGACCTGCCGGCACGTCGTGGACTTCGCCTTCAACGAGGCGCACGTCGCAGGCACCGACGCCACCGGCAACACCAGCCCCGCCGCCGCCCTCTCCGACCGGCTCGACAGCGTCGGCTGGACCGTCTGGGTCCGCCGCATGATCGTGCTGCCGATCGGTGAGCGCTGGGCGATGATCGCCGTCCTCACGGCCGTCACCACCCCCCGGATCACCTTCTGCGTCCTGCTCATCGGCTGCGCCCTCGCCGCGGCCTACACCACGGCCGGCCGGGTGCTGCGGTCCCTGTCCCGCCGGGCCCGCCGGACCGACCGGGCGGCGCGGGCGCTGGCGGACCTCGCCGACAGCGGCCCGCTCGCCGAAGCGGTGGCCCGGGTCGCCGCGGCCGGCTCCGGGCGGCGCGCACCGGCGTTCGTCAGCGCCGCCGCCGGCGCCGCCCTGGTGGTCGCCGCGGCCCTGGTGTGGGGCCCGGGCTGGTGGGTCGTCCTGCTGGCCGCCGCCTACGTCCTGCTGGCCGGCGAGGCCGTCGCGCACCCCCTCAAGGGCGCCCTCGACTGGCTGGTCCCCCCGTTCTTCCGCGCCGCCGAGTACCTCACCGTGCTGATCCTGGCGGCCCGGGCGGAGGTGAACGGAGCCCTTCCCGCGGCTTTCGGTCTGGTGGCGGCGGTCGCCTACCATCACTACGACACGGTCTACCGCATCCGCGGCGCCGCCGGAGCGCCGCCCGCCTGGCTGGTCCGCGCGGTCGGGGGGCACGAGGGCCGCACGCTGGTGGTCGCCGTGCTGGCCGCGCTGCTCACCGGCGCACAGTTCACCGTCGCGCTCACGGCCCTCGCCGTGGCCGCGGCCCTGCTGGTGCTCTTCGAGAGCATCCGCTACTGGGTGTCCGCCCACCGGGCCGGCTCACCCGCCGTACACGATGAAGGAGAAACCGCATGATCGGCCTCGTGCTCGCGGCCGGCGCCGGACGGCGTCTGCGTCCCCACACCGACAGCCTGCCCAAGGCGCTGGTGCCGGTGGGACCCGCGGGCATAGAGGGCGAGCCCACGGTGCTCGACCTGACCCTCGGCAACTTCGCCGAGATCGGGCTGACCGAGGCCGCGGTCATCGTCGGCTACCGCAAGGAGGCCGTCCACGCGCGCAAGGCCGCGCTGGAGGAGAAGTACGGCCTCAAGCTCACCCTCATCGACAACGACAAGGCCGAGGAGTGGAACAACGCCTACTCCCTGTGGTGCGGGCGGGACGCCCTCAAGGACGGCGTGATCCTCGCCAACGGCGACACCGTCCACCCGGTCTCGGTCGAGAAGACGCTGCTCGCCGCCCGCGACGGCGTCCGGCGGATCATCCTGGCCGTCGACACGGTGAAGTCCCTCGCGGACGAGGAGATGAAGGTCGTCGTCGACCCCGGCCTGGGCGTCCGGCGGATCACCAAGCTGATGGACCCGGCCGAGGCCACCGGCGAGTACATCGGCGTCACCCTCATCGAGGGCGGCGCCGCCGAGGAACTGGCGCAGGCGCTGAGGACGGTCTGGGAGAGCGACCCGCAGCAGTTCTACGAGCACGGCTACCAGGAACTGATCAACGGCGGCTTCCGGATCGACGCGGCGCCGATCGGCGACGTCAGTTGGGTCGAGATCGACAACCACGACGATCTCGCCCGTGGACGGGAGATCGCATGCCAGTACTGACCCGGCTGATCCCCTCGCCGCTCGTCGTCGACATCCGTCCGGGTGCCCTCGACGACCTCGGCTGCGTCCTCGCCGACGAGCGCATCTCGCACTCCGGCCGGCTCGCCGTCGCCGTCAGCGGCGGCTCCGGCGCCAAGCTGCGCGAGCGCATCGCCCCCTCGCTGCCCGGCGCCACCTGGTACGAGGTCGGCGGCGGCACCCTGGACGACGCGGTCCGCCTGGCGGGCGACATAAAGGCCGGCCACTTCGACGCCGTGGTCGGACTCGGCGGCGGGAAGATCATCGACTGCGCCAAGTTCGCCGCGGCCCGCGTCGGGCTGCCCCTGGTCGCCGTGCCGACCAACCTCGCGCACGACGGCCTGTGCTCGCCGGTCGCCACCCTCGACAACGACGCCGGCCGCGGCTCCTACGGGGTGCCCAACCCGATCGCCGTCGTCATCGACCTCGACGTCATCCGCGAGGCCCCCGTGCGCTACGTACGGGCCGGTATCGGCGACGCCGTCTCCAACATCTCGGCCATCCGGGACTGGGAGCTGGCCAACCGGGTCAAGGGCGAGCGGATCGACGGACTGGCCGCCGCCATGGCCCGCCAGGCCGGCGAGGCCGTGCTGCGCCACCCCGGCGGCATCGGCGACAACGACTTCCTCCAGGTGCTGAGCGAGGCACTGGTGCTCAGCGGCATCGCCATGTCCGTCTCCGGCGACTCGCGGCCGTCCTCCGGGGCGTGCCACGAGATCAACCACGCCTTCGACCTGCTCTTCCCCAGGCGCGCCGCCGCCCACGGCGAGCAGTGCGGCCTGGGCGCGGCCTTCGCGATGTACCTGCGCGGCGCCCACGAGGAGTCCGTCCACATGGCCGGGGTCCTGCGCCGGCACGGACTGCCGGTGCTGCCGGAGGAGATCGGCTTCACCCCCGAGGAGTTCGTCCGCGTCGTGGAGTTCGCTCCCGAGACCCGGCCCGGCCGCTACACGATCCTCGAGCATCTCGACCTGAAAACCCACCAGATCAAGGACGTCTACACCGACTATGTCAAGGCCATCGGTAGCTGAACTCCGTCCGGTCGTCCACCCCGCCGGGGTGAAGGACCGGCGCAGCGGTGAGCACTGGATGGGGCGCCTCTACATGCGCGAGGTGTCCCTGCGGGTCGACCGCTACCTGGTCGGCACCAGGGTCACGCCGAACCAGCTCACGTACCTGATGACCGTCTGCGGCGTGCTCGCCGCCCCGGCCCTGCTGGTGCCGGGGATCTGGGGCGCCGTGCTCGGCGTCGTCGCGGTCCAGCTCTACCTGCTGCTGGACTGCGTCGACGGCGAGGTCGCCCGCTGGAAGAAGCAGTACTCCCTCGGCGGCGTCTACCTCGACCGGGTCGGCGCCTACCTCACCGACGCGGCCGTCCTGGTCGGCCTCGGCCTGCGCGCCGCCGACCTGTGGGGCCCCGGCCGGATCGACTGGCTGTGGGCCTTCCTCGGCACCCTGGCCGCGCTCGGCGCGATCCTGATCAAGGCCGAGACCGACCTGGTCCAGGTCGCCCGCCACCAGGCCGGGAAGGAACCGGTCAAGGAGTCCGCCGCCGAGATGCGCTCCTCCGGCCTGGCGCTGGCCCGCCGGGCCGCCGCGATGCTCAAGTTCCACCGGCTGATCCTCGGTATGGAGGCGACCCTGCTGATCCTGGTCCTCGCGATCGTGGACGCGGTCCGGGACGACCTGTTCCTCACCCGCCTGGGCACCGCCGTGCTGGCCGGCATCGCCCTCCTCCAGACCCTCCTGCACCTGGTGTCCGTCCTGGCCTCCAGCAGGCTGAAGTGAGCCGCCCGGTGAAGGTCGGGGCCGTCATCATCACCATGGGCAACCGCCCCGAGGAACTGCGGGCCCTGATCGGCTCGATCGGCAAGCAGGACGGCGAGCCGGTCCAGATCGTGGTCGTCGGCAACGGCTCGCCCGTCCCCGAGATCACCGAGTTCGCGTCGGTCGTACGGACCGTGGAACTGCCCGAGAACCTCGGCATCCCCGGCGGCCGCAACGTCGGCATCGAGGCGTTCGGACCCGGCGGCCGGGACGTCGACATCCTGCTCTTCCTCGACGACGACGGCCTGCTCGCGCGGGCCGACACCGCCGAGCTGTGCCGGGCGGCCTTCGCCGCCGACCCGGGGCTCGGCATCATCAGCTTCCGCATCGCCGACCCGGAGACCGGCGTCACCCAGCGCCGCCACGTGCCGCGGCTGCGCGCCGCCGACCCGATGCGCTCCTCCCGGGTCACCACCTTCCTCGGCGGCGCCAACGCCGTACGCACCCGGGTGCTCGGGGAGGTCGGCGGCCTGCCGGACGAATTCTTCTACGCCCACGAGGAAACCGATCTGGCGTGGCGGGCTCTCGACGCGGGCTGGATGATCGACTACCGGTCCGACATGGTGCTGTACCACCCGACGACCGCGCCCTCGCGGCACGCGGTCTACCACCGCATGGTCGCCCGCAACCGGGTCTGGCTGGCCCGCCGCAACCTGCCCGCCCCCCTCGTCCCGGTCTACCTCGGCATCTGGCTGCTGCTCACGCTCGCCCGCCGGCCCTCCCGCCCCGCGCTGAAGGCGTGGTTCGGCGGCTTCCGGGAAGGCTGGGCCACCCCGTGCGGACCCCGCCGGCCCATGAAGTGGCGTACGGTGTGGCGGCTGACCCGGCTGGGCCGGCCCCCGGTGATCTGACAAGCTCGTACCCCAGAGCGTCCGGGCGGCCAGACCCGGACCGCCTGCTCGTGCCAGGCCGGTACAGGCTGCGCATCCCGAAGACGAAAGTTTCCACAAGTGAGTGAGACCACACACGACGGCACGGTCGCGACGGCCAGGCCCGTGTCACCCGACGAGGGCCTCACGGCGGCGCGGCTCGCCGCCAAGTACGGGCTGACGGTGAGCGGGGCCCGGCCCTCCCTCGCCGAGTACGTCCGGCAGCTCTGGGACCGGCGCCACTTCATCATCGCCTTCTCCCGGGCGAAGCTGACCGCCCAGTACAGCCAGGCCAAACTGGGCCAGCTCTGGCAGGTGGCCACGCCACTGCTGAACGCGGCCGTCTACTTCTTCATCTTCGGTCTGCTGCTCGGGGCCCGCCGCGGCATCCCGCACGACATCTACGTGCCCTTCCTGGTCACCGGCGTCTTCGTGTTCACCTTCACGCAGAGTTCGGTGCTGGCCGGGGTGCGGGCCATCTCCGGCAACCTCGGCCTGGTGCGCGCGCTGCACTTCCCGCGCGCCTCGCTGCCGGTCTCCTTCGCCCTCCAGCAGCTCCAGCAGCTCCTCTACTCGATGATCGTGCTGGTCGTGATCATGGTGGCGTTCGGCAGTTACCCGGGCCTGTCCTGGCTGCTGGTGCCGCCGGCGCTGGTGCTGCAGTTCGTCTTCAACACCGGCCTCGCGCTGATCTTCGCCCGGCTCGGCAGCAAGACGCCCGACCTGGCACAGCTCATGCCGTTCGTGATGCGCACCTGGATGTACGCGTCCGGCGTGATGTTCAGCATCCCCGTGATGCTCGCCGACAAGGACGTGCCCGGCTGGCTCTCCGACGTCCTGCAGTGGAACCCCGCCTCGATCTACATGGACCTGATCCGCTTCGCGCTGATCGACGGGTACGGCTCCGCCTACCTGCCGCCGCACGTCTGGGCCTTCGCGCTGGGCTGGGCGGTGCTGGCCGGGGCGGTCGGCTTCGTGTACTTCTGGAAGGCCGAGGAGAGGTACGGCCGTGGCTGAGCCGCACGAGGGCGGGCACATCCCCACCGTCATCGCCGACGACCTGCACATCGTCTACCGGGTCAACGGGGCGAAGACCGGCAAGGGCAGCGCCGCGGCGGCCCTGAGCCGGATGATCAGGCGCGGCTCCGAGGACGCGGCGCGCGGGGTGCGCAAGGTGCACGCCGTGCGGGGCGTCTCCTTCGTCGCCCACCGGGGCGAGGCCATCGGCCTGATCGGCTCCAACGGCTCCGGCAAGTCCACCCTGCTGCGGGCCATCGCCGGGCTGCTCCCCGCCGAGCGGGGGCACGTCTACACCGACGGCCAGCCCTCGCTGCTGGGCGTCAACGCGGCCCTGATGAACGACCTCACCGGCGAGCGGAACGTCATCCTCGGCGGACTCGCCATGGGCATGACCCGCGAGCAGGTCAAGGAGCGCTACCAGGAGATCGTCGACTTCTCCGGCATCAACGAGAAGGGCGACTTCATCACCCTGCCGATGCGTACGTACTCCTCCGGCATGGCCGCCCGGCTGCGGTTCTCCATCGCCGCCGCCAAGGACCACGACGTCCTCATGATCGACGAGGCGCTGGCCACCGGCGACCGCAAGTTCCAGAAGCGCTCCGAGGCCCGCATCCGCGAACTGCGCAAGGAGGCCGGCACGGTCTTCCTGGTCAGCCACAACAACAAGTCCATCCGCGACACCTGTGACCGTGTGCTCTGGCTGGAACGCGGCGAACTGCGCATGGACGGCCCCACCGACGAGGTCATCAAGGAGTACGAGAAGTTCGCCGGAAAGTGACCCGGGCGGGCGCCCCGTACGGACCCGCGCGCGCCGGCCACCGTGCGCCGGACCCCGCCGGAACCGTTCCGGCGGGGTCTCGCGTACGCAAAGGAAACGTCAACTCCGGCCGGGCGTAGGAATCTTGAAGCCAATCGGTGTGTTGTTGTGATGTGTGTACGCCCCGCGCGCGGTTCGATGAGCTGTACAACGTAAGCTGTACCGGTCCCGAAACGCGGCACACGCGGCAGATGGGGCGATAATGCCCGACACCCTCAGTCGGCGCCGCCGGGCGGGCAGCCGGGCGGCGTGTCCGAAATAGTGGGTATTGGGTCGGCAGTGTAGAACGGGAGATGTGACGGCAATGGCTACAAGGACTCCCGACCGCCGCGAGGGCTGCGCCGTCGCCGCCCCGGGCGGTCGGCGGTGACGGTCACCGGCACGGCCGACGCCGTCCACCCCGAGCACGGCACACTGGCCAAGGCCGCGGACGAGAACTTCCCCGTCGCCCCCTTCTTCCTGCCCCGCGACTGGCGCACCGACCTCATGGCCGTCTACGGCTTCGCCCGTCTGGTGGACGACATCGGCGACGGCGACCTGGCCCCCGGCGGAGCGGACGCCCGCCTCCTCGGCGTCGCGCCGGAGCGGGCCGAGGACCGCCTCGCCCTGCTCGACGCCTTCGAGACCGACCTGCGCCGGGTCTTCGACTCCACCCCGCACCACCCGCTGCTGCGGCGCCTGCAGCCGACCGTGCGGCGCCGCGCGCTCACCCCCGGGCCGTTCCTCGCCCTGATCGCCGCCAACCGCCAGGACCAGCTCGTCACCCGGTACGAGACCTACGACGACCTCCTCGCCTACTGCGAACTGTCCGCCAACCCGGTCGGCCGCCTGGTCCTCGCCGTCACCGGCACCTCGACGCCCGAGCGGGTCCGCCGCTCCGACGCGATCTGCACGGCCCTGCAGATCGTCGAGCACCTCCAGGACGTCGCCGAGGACCTGGCCCAGGGCCGCGTCTACCTGCCCGCCGAGGACCTGGCCCGCTTCCACGTCCGGGAAGCGGATCTCGCGGCGAAGACCGCCGGCGCGTCGGTGCGCGCGCTGATCGCCTACGAAGCGCGGCGCGCCCGCGATCTGCTGAATGAAGGCGCCCCCCTGGTGGGTAGCGTCCACGGCAGGCTGAAGCTGCTGCTCGCCGGGTTCGTGGCAGGAGGGAGGGCGGCCGTACGGGCGATCGCCGCCGCCGACTTCGACGTACTTCCCGGCCCGCCCAAGCCCGGCAAGCTCCGGTTGCTGCGCGAGGCGGGCCTGACCCTGCGAGGAGAGGGGTGAACCGGACGGTGGAGTCGCAAGCACCCGTGTCCGCGCCGGTACTCGCCGCCTACAGCTACTGCGAGGCCGTCACCGGACAGCAGGCGCGCAACTTCGCGTACGGCATCCGGCTGCTGCCCACGGCCAAGCGGCGGGCGATGTCGGCGCTGTACGCGTTCTCGCGCCGCGTCGACGACATCGGCGACGGCCCGCTCGCCGCCGACGTCAAGGTGGCCCGGCTCGAAGAGACCCGGACGCTGCTCGGCCGCATCCACCGGGACGCGGTCGAGGAGGACGACACCGACCCGGTCGCGGTGGCCCTCGCGCACGCCGCCGAAACGTTCCCGATCCCGCTCGGCGGACTCGACGAGCTGATCGACGGCGTCCAGATGGACCTGCGCGGCGAGACCTACGAGACCTGGGACGACCTCAAGGTCTACTGCCGCTGCGTGGCCGGTGCCATCGGACGCCTCTCGCTCGGCGTCTTCGGCACCGAACCGGGAGCACGCGGCGCCGAACGCGCCGCCGAGTACGCCGACACCCTGGGCCTCGCGCTGCAGCTCACCAACATCCTCCGGGACGTCCGCGAGGACGCCGAGGACGGGCGGACCTACCTGCCCGCCGACGACCTGGCGAAATTCGGCTGCTCGGCCGGGTTCGACGGGCCGAGACCGCCGGCGGACTCCGACTTCGCGGGTCTCGTCCACTTCGAGGTGCGACGGGCCCGCGCCCTTTTCGCCGAGGGCTACCGGCTGCTCCCGCTGCTCGACCGGCGCAGCGGGGCCTGCGTCGCCGCCATGGCCGGCATCTACCGCCGCCTCCTGGACCGCATCGAACGCGACCCCGAGGCCGTGCTGCGCGGCCGGGTCTCGCTGCCCGGACGCGAGAAGGCGTACGTCGCCGTGCGCGGCCTGTCCGGCCTGGACGCCCGGCACATGACCCGCCGGGCCGTCAGGAGGCGCGCCTGATGGGCGACGCGCTCCCCGGTGACGGCACCCGGGAAGAACAGCGGGCAACCCCGCGGCGGCGGACCGCGTCCCAGACTGCGACGGTCGGCCGGACTCCGCTCGCCCGGCACACCGGCCGTCGAGGGAAGGACGCGCGATGACCCAGGGCCCCGACCTGCCCTCGGCCGCCCGGCGGCACGCCGTCGTGGTCGGCGGCGGGCTCGCCGGCATCACCGCCGCGCTCACCCTCGCCGACGCCGGGATGCGCGTCACCCTGCTCGAAGGCCGCCCCCGCCTGGGCGGGCTCGCCTTCTCCTTCCGCCGCGGCGACCTGACCGTCGACAACGGCCAGCACGTCTACCTGCGCTGCTGCACCGCCTACCGCTGGTTCCTGGACCGCATCCGGGCGGCGGCGCTCGCGCCGCTGCAGGAACGTCTCGACGTGCCCGTCGTCGACGTGGCCAAGCCGGCCGGCCGACGCCTGGGCAGGCTGCGGCGCGACCCGCTGCCCGTCCCCCTGCACCTGGGGCGCAGCCTCGCCACCTATCCGCACCTCCCGCTCGCCGACCGGGCCGGGGCGGTCCGGGCCGCGCTCGCCCTCAAGGGACTCGACCTCGCCGACCCGGCCCTGGACGCCCAGGACTTCGGCACCTGGCTGGCCGCGCACGGCCAGTCGCCGCGCGCCGTCGAGGCGCTGTGGGACCTGGTCGGGGTCGCCACCCTCAACGCGGTCGCGGGCGACTCCTCCCTGGGGCTCGCCGCGATGGTGTTCAAGACCGGTCTGCTCTCCGAGGCGGGCGCCGCCGACATCGGGTGGGCCCGCGTCCCGCTGGGCGAACTGCACGACCGGCTGGCCCGCGAGGCACTCGACGCCGCGGGCGTCCGCACCGAGGTCCGCACCCGCGTCACCGCCGTCTCCCGCACCGACGACGGGACCTGGAGCGTTCAGGTTCCCGGCGAGCGGCTCGACGCGGACGCCGTCGTTCTCGCCGTACCGCAGCGCGAGACGTACGGCCTGCTGCCCGCGGGCGCGCTCGACGCCCCCGAGCGGCTGCTGGAGATCGACGACGCGCCGATCCTCAACGTCCATGTGGTCTACGACCGCAAGGTCCTCGACACGCCCTTCCTCGCGGCGCTCGGCACCCCCGTGCAGTGGGTGTTCGACCGCACCGAGGCCTCCGGTCTGCGCGCGGGACAGTACCTGGCGCTCTCCCAGTCGGCCGCGCGGGACGAGATCGACGAGCCGGTGGCCGTACTGCGCGAGCGGTACCTGCCCGAGCTGGAGCGGCTGCTGCCGCTCACCCGGGGCGCCGGGGTGAAGGACTTCTTCGTGACCAGGGAGCGCACCGCGACGTTCGCCCCCGCCCCCGGCGTCGGACGGCTCAGGCCCGGCGCCCGCACCAAGGCATCCGGCCTGTACCTGGCCGGAGCGTGGACCGCCACAGGGTGGCCCGCGACCATGGAGAGTGCGGTCCGTAGCGGGGTCGGCGCGGCCGGCGCCGCGCTCGGCGCCCTGGGCCGGTCCCGTGACGTCCTGCCCGCCTTCTTCGAGGAGGCGGCGTGAGGACCGAGCAGCGCGGGACCGACCGCACCCCCGGTACCGCAACTGGAGGAGAGACTGTGCCCACTGTGCCCCCGGCCCCGACGGCCGATCGACGGACCACGGTGGACGTGACCGCGCTCCTTGAGCGCGGCCGGACCCTGGCCACGCCGGTGCTGCGGGCGGCCGTCGGCCGTCTGGCGCCTCCCATGGACACCGTCGCCGCCTACCACTTCGGGTGGATCGACGCCCAGGGCAACCCGGCCGCGGGCGACGGCGGCAAGGCCGTACGGCCCGCCCTCGCGGTGCTCTCCGCCGAGGTCACCGGCGCCGCCCCGCGGACCGGCGTCCCCGGCGCCGTCGCCGTCGAACTGGTGCACAACTTCTCGCTGCTCCACGACGACCTGATGGACGGCGACGAACAGCGCCGCCACCGCGACACCGTCTGGAAGGTGCACGGCCCCGCCCAGGCCATCCTGGTCGGCGACGCCCTCTTCGCCCTGGCCAACGAGGTGCTCCTGGAGCTGGGGACGGTCGAGGCGGGCCGGGCCACCCGCCGCCTGACCAGCGCGAGCCGGGCGCTGATCGACGGTCAGGCCCAGGACATCTCCTACGAGCACCGCGACCGGGTCAGCGTCGAGGAGTGCCTGGAGATGGAGGGCAACAAGACCGGCGCCCTGCTCGCCTGCGCCAGCTCCATCGGCGCGGTCCTCGGCGGCGCCGACGAGCGCACCGCGGACACGCTGGAGAAGTACGGCTACCACCTCGGCCTGGCCTTCCAGGCCGTCGACGACCTCCTCGGCATCTGGGGCGACCCGGACTCCACCGGCAAGCAGACCTGGAGCGACCTGCGCCAGCGCAAGAAGTCCCTCCCGGTCGTCGCCGCGCTCGCGGCCGGCGGCGCCGCCTCCGAGCGGCTCGGCGAGATCCTCGCCGCCGACGCCGGGAGCAGCGACTTCGCCACCTTCTCCGAGGAGGAGTTCGCGGCCCGCGCCGCCCTCATCGAGCAGGCGGGCGGGCGGGAGTGGACCACCGAGGAGGCACGCCGCCAGCACACCATCGCCATCGAAGCCCTCGACGCCATCGACCTGCCCGGCGAGGTCCGGGACCGGTTCGCGGCGCTCGCCGACTTCGTCGTCGTACGGAAGAGATGATCAGTATCGGTCGAATAGCCCTCGCGTAGTCGCCGGCCGGTGTCACCACGCGCACCGGCCGACGGCGGACCCACAGCAGACGCACACGCACACTGCACGAAGGGGAAGCCATGACAGCGACGACCGACGGAAGCACCGGGGCCACCATGCCGCCCCGCGCAGCCGCGGCCAGCGACACCGCAAGCACCGTTCCCGTGGCGGCCGGGGTGCAGGAGGCCGCCGCCCGCGCCACCCGGCGCGCCACCGACTTCCTGCTCTCCCGGCAGGACGCCGAGGGCTGGTGGAAGGGCGACCTGGAGACCAACGTCACCATGGACGCCGAGGACCTCATGCTCCGCCAGTTCCTCGGCATCCTCGACGCGGAGACCGCGCGGGCCGCCGCCCTCTTCGTCCGCGGCGAGCAGCGCGCGGACGGCACCTGGGCCTCCTTCCACGGCGGGCCCGGCGACCTCTCCGCCACCATCGAGGCGTACGTGGCCCTGCGGCTGGCCGGCGACGCCCCCGACGCCCCGCACATGGCCCGGGCGGCCGCCTGGGTCCGCGACCGCGGCGGCATCGCGGCCGCCCGGGTCTTCACCCGCATCTGGCTCGCCCTGTTCGGCTGGTGGAGGTGGGAGGACCTGCCCGAACTGCCGCCGGAGCTGATCTGGTTCCCCTCCTGGATGCCGCTGAACATCT
This sequence comes from Streptomyces ziwulingensis, assembly GCF_039542605.1. NCBI lineage: Bacteria > Bacillati > Actinomycetota > Actinomycetes > Kitasatosporales > Streptomycetaceae > Streptomyces > Streptomyces ziwulingensis. The sequence goes on along the minus strand of NZ_BAABIG010000054.1, from coordinate 149,546 downwards.
ACGACTTCGGCTGCTGGGCCCGGCAGACCATCGTGCCGCTGACCATCGTCTCGGCGAAGCGGCCGGTGCGGCCCGCGCCGTTCGGCCTCGACGAACTGCACACCGACCCGGCCACGCCCCACCCGGCCCGCCCGTTCGCCCCGGTGGCGAGCTGGGACGGCGCCTTCCAGCGCCTCGACAAGGCCCTGCACGCCTTCCGCAAGATCGCGCCGCGAAGAGTGCGCCGCGCCGCGATGAACGCCGCGGCCCGCTGGATCATCGAGCGACAGGAGAACGACGGCTGCTGGGGCGGCATCCAGCCGCCGGCCGTGTACTCGGTCATCGCCCTCTACCTGCTCGGCTACGACCTCCAGCACCCCGTGATGCGGGCGGGCCTGGAGTCGCTGGACCGCTTCGCGGTGTGGCGTGAGGACGGCGCCCGCATGATCGAGGCGTGCCAGTCCCCGGTGTGGGACACCTGCCTGGCGGTCATCGCGCTGGCCGACGCCGGGGTGCCCGCCGACCACCCCCAGCTCGTGAAGGCCGCCGACTGGATGCTGGGCGAGCAGGTCGTGCGGCCCGGCGACTGGTCGGTGAAGCGGCCCGGACTCCCGCCCGGCGGCTGGGCGTTCGAGTTCCACAACGACAACTACCCCGACATCGACGACACCGCCGAGGTGGTCCTCGCGCTGCGCCGGGTCCGGCACCACGACCCGGAGCGGGTGGAGAAGGCCATCGGCCGCGGGGTGCGCTGGAACCTCGGCATGCAGTCCAGGAACGGCGCCTGGGGCGCCTTCGACGTCGACAACACCAGCCCCTTCCCCAACCGGCTGCCGTTCTGCGACTTCGGCGAGGTCATCGACCCGCCGTCGGCCGACGTCACCGCGCACGTCGTGGAGATGCTCGCCGTCGAGGGCCTCACCCACGACCCGCGCACCCGGCGCGGCATCGACTGGCTGCTGGCCGAACAGGAGGCGGACGGGGGCTGGTTCGGCCGCTGGGGCGTCAACTACGTCTACGGCACCGGGTCGGTCGTCCCCGCGCTGGTCGCGGCCGGTCTGCCCGGCTCGCACCCGGCGATCCGCCGCGCGGTCACCTGGCTGGAGTCCGTCCAGAACGACGACGGCGGCTGGGGCGAGGACCTGCGCTCCTACCGGCACGTCGAGGAGTGGGCGGGCCGGGGCCATTCGACCGCCTCACAGACCGCCTGGGCACTGATGGCCCTGCTGGCGGCGGGGGAGCGGGAGTCGAGGGCCGTCGAGGGCGGCATCGCCTGGCTGGCCGCCACCCAGCGCGCCGACGGCTCCTGGGACGAGCCGTACTTCACCGGCACCGGCTTCCCCTGGGACTTCTCCATCAACTACCACCTCTACCGGCAGGTCTTCCCGCTCACCGCGCTCGGCCGGTACCTGCACGGCGAACCGGCCTTCGTCCGCCATCCGGCCGACGGCGCGCGGCTCACCGGGGCGCGGGCGAACTGATGACCCCGCCCCCCGCCGCGGCGCCGCTGCTGATCGCCTGCGCGCTCGGCATCGAGCACCTCGCCCTGCGCTGCGGCGACCGCTCCGGCGCCGACGGGCCGGTCACCGTCGTGCGCACCGGCATGGGGCCCCGGGCGGCCGAACGCGCGGTCACCCGGATGCTGGCCGACCCGGCCCTCGCGGACGCCGCCGTGCTGGCCACGGGCTTCTGCGCGGGACTGGCCCCCGGCATGCACCCCGGCGACCTCGTGGTCGCCGAGGAGACCCGGGACCCGCGCGCCACGGTCCCCTGCGACAGCACCGAACTGCTGGTAGAGGCGCTGGTCCGGGCGGTGCCCGGACGCACCGTCCACACCGGTCCGCTGACCGGCTCCGACCACGTGGTGCGCGGCACCGAACGGGCCGCGCTGCGGGCCACCGGCGCGATCGCGGTCGACATGGAGTCCGCGGCCACGCTGCTGAGCGCCGTCCGGGACCGCGCCCGCCCGGTTGCGGCTGTCCGGGTGGTCGTGGACGCTCCAGAACACGAACTCGTCCGGATCGGCACGGTGCGCGGTGGAATATCGGCTTTCCGCGTCCTTCGTTCCGTACTTCCCGCTTTCTATGAATGGCACCGTTCTCTGTTACTCCCTCGGAGGTGAGCCAGATGGCCATGCCGCTGCGCCAGTCCATCAAGGTCGCTACATACCTGGCCGAACAGAAGCTCCGGCGGCGGGACAAATTCCCGCTCATCGTCGAGCTGGAACCGCTCTTCGCCTGCAATCTGAAGTGCGAGGGCTGCGGCAAGATCCAGCACCCGGCCGGCGTGCTCAAACAGCGCATGCCGGTAGCCCAGGCCGTCGGGGCGGTGCTGGAGTCCGGTGCCCCGATGGTCTCCATCGCCGGCGGCGAACCGCTGATGCACCCTCAGATCGACGAGATCGTGCGGCAGTTGGTGGCGAAGAAGAAGTACGTCTTCCTCTGCACCAACGCCATGCTGATGCGCAAGAAGATGGACAAGTTCACGCCCTCCCCCTACTTCGCCTTCGCGGTCCACATCGACGGGCTGCGTGAGCGGCACGACGAGTCGGTGGCGAAGGAGGGCGTCTTCGACGAGGCCGTGGCGGCCATCAAGGAGGCCAAGCGGCGCGGCTTCCGGGTCACCACCAACTCGACCTTCTTCAACACCGACACCCCGCAGACCATCATCGAGGTGCTCGACTTCCTCAACGACGAGCTGAAGGTGGACGAGATGATGATCTCGCCCGCCTACGCCTACGAGAAGGCACCCGACCAGGACCACTTCCTGGGCGTCACCCAGACCCGCGAGCTGTTCAAGAAGGCGTTCGCGGGCGGCAACCGGCTGCGCTGGCGGCTCAACCACTCGCCGCTCTTCCTGGACTTCCTGGAGGGCAAGGTCGACTTCCAGTGCACGGCGTGGGCGATCCCGAACTACTCGCTCTTCGGCTGGCAGCGGCCCTGCTACCTGATGAGCGACGGGTACGTGCCCACCTACCGGGAGCTGGTCGAGGAGACCGACTGGGACAAGTACGGCCGCGGCAAGGACCCGCGCTGCGACAACTGCATGGCGCACTGCGGCTACGAGCCGACCGCCGTGCTCGCCACGATGGGGTCGCTGAAGGAGTCCCTGCGCGCCCTGCGCGAGACGGTCTCCGGAAACCGGGAGTGACGGCATGACCGGCGCCCCCCCGGTGTCCTCCGAGACTCGGTCCGGCCGGTCCGAGAGGCGATGAGGATCGCCTGACAGACGGAGCGGACGGCGCCTCGGGGGACGACCCGGCCCTGCTCCCGCACCAGCCGCCGCCCACCGCCCCGTCGCCGTCGTGGAGGACAACAGCCGTGCGGCGGGCGTAGGTTCGGGGATGGCACTCGCGGCCGGCGACGCCGGGACCGACGTACCGGTACGGCGGTCCGGCATCCCGGAGCAGTTCCTCGCGTACGCCGAGCGGGCCGAGGTGCTCGCCGGCCTCGGCCTCACCCCGGTCGGCGTCGCCGGCCGGATCGCCGCGAGCCTCGCCGTCAGGAAGCAGCGGCCGCACGGCCGGGCCGCCACGTCAGGGCAAGGAGAGAACTGAATGACCAAGGAGTTCGACCTCGGCGCGCTACTGGCCGAGCGCGGGGACGAGCGGTACGAGCTGCACACCAGGCACCTCAACCACCAGCTCCCGCGCATGCTGCGCACCATCGGCTTCGACAAGGTCTACGAGCGCGCCGAGGGCGCCTACTTCTGGGACGCGGACGGCAACGACTACCTGGACATGCTCGCCGGGTTCGGGGTGATGGGCGTCGGCCGCCACCACCCGGTCGTCCGCAAGGCGCTGCACGACGTCCTCGACGCCTCCCTCGCCGACCTCACCCGCTTCGACTGCCAGCCGCTGCCCGGACTGCTGGCCGAGAAGCTCCTGACCCACAGCCCGCACCTGGACCGGGTCTTCTTCGGCAACAGCGGGACGGAGGCGGTCGAGACCGCGCTGAAGTTCGCCCGCTTCGCCACCGGCCGGCCCCGCATCCTGCACTGCGAGCACTCCTTCCACGGCCTGACCACCGGCGCCCTGTCGGTCAACGGCGAGTCCGGCTTCCGCGACGGGTTCGCCCCGCTGCTCCCCGACACCGCCGTGCCGCTCGGGGACCTCGACGCCCTGGAACGGGAGCTGCGCAAGGGCGACGTGGCCGCCCTGATCGTGGAGCCGATCCAGGGCAAGGGCGTCCACGAGTCCCCGCCCGGCTATCTGCGCGCCGCGCGGGAACTGCTGCGCCGGCACAAGGCGCTGCTGATCGCCGACGAGGTGCAGACGGGCCTCGGCCGCACCGGCACCTTCTACGCCTACCAGCACGAGGCGGGCGTCGAACCGGACCTGGTCTGCGTGGCCAAGGCGCTCTCCGGCGGATACGTCCCGGTCGGCGCCACCCTCGGCAAGGAGTGGATCTTCCGGAAGGTGTACTCGTCGATGGACCGCGTGCTGGTCCACTCGGCGAGCTTCGGCGCCAACGCCCAGGCCATGGCGGCCGGCCTCGCGGTGCTCTCCGTGCTGGAGAACGAGGGGCTGGTGGCGGGCGCCGCGGCGACGGGCGAACGGCTGCGGTCCCGGCTGGCGGCGCTGATCGACAAGTACGAACTGCTCGCCGATGTCCGGGGCCGGGGGCTGATGATCGGCATCGAGTTCGGCCGGCCGAGGTCGCTCAAGCTGCGCGGCCGGTGGGCCATGCTCCAGGCCGCCCGCAAGGGGCTCTTCGCCCAGATGGTGGTCGTGCCGCTGCTGCAACGGCACCGCATCCTCACCCAGGTCTCCGGCGACCACCTGGAGGTGATCAAACTGATCCCGCCGCTGATCATCGGCGAGCGGGAGGTGGACCGGTTCGTGGACGCCTTCACCGAGGTGATGGACGACGCGCACAACGGCGGCGGCCTGATGTGGGACTTCGGCAGGACACTGGTGAAGCAGGCGCTGGCCAACCGCTAGCACGGGCCGCGCGTGACCACTATGAGATTTGCCTCTAAGGCAATAAATTTGCCGCAGAGGCAAGACTGCGGCTGAATGGGGAGCATGAGTTCCTCGGAAGCCGAGCCCGCGGCGGACCTGCCCGCCGTGGCTCCCCAGCTCCGCGCGCTGCGCCGCCGCGCCTCCCTCACCCTGGAGGTGGCCGCCCGCGCCGCGGGACTGTCACCGGCCCACCTCTCCCGGCTGGAGACCGGACAGCGCCAGCCGTCCCTGCCGATGCTGCTCGCGCTGGCCCGCGTCTACGGTACGACCGTCTCGGAGCTGCTCGGCGAGACGGCCGCCGACCGGGACGCCGTGGTGGTGGCCGCCGACATGGAACCGACCGCGGCGGGCGGCTGGACCTACCGGCAGGCCGGCGCCGCCGGCCGCGCCATGCAGGCGCTGCGCGTCCAGGTGCCGTACGGCTCCCAGGGCGACATCGTGCGCGTGCACCCCGGCGAGGAGTGGCTGTACGTACTGAGCGGGCGGCTGCGGCTGCGCCTCGGCGACACCGCGCATCTGCTCGGCCCCGGCGACAGCGCGCACTTCGACTCGCTCACCCCGCACCGCCTCGCCGCCCAGGACCACGACGGCGTCGAGGTCCTGTTCGTCCACACCCTGCTGCAGAGTCCCACGGCCACCCTGTGCCTGGGCCCCACCACCGGAGAGATGCCATGACCGACATGGAGGAGAAGTTCCCCCGCGCCCTGTGGGTGCGCCTGATCATCTACATCGCGGTGGGGCACGTCTTCGCGGCCTTCATCTATCTGCTCTTCGAGGTCGGCGCCAAGTAGCTCCCCCGGCTTCCGGGAGCCGTCGCCCGGCTCAGTCGAGCAGGCGCTCGCGCAGCCGCTCCCGGGTCGCGGGCGTCAGCCGCAGTCCCCGCTCCAGGTAGGCGTCGAGGGAGCCCCAGGTCTCCTCGGCGGTGTCGAGGGCCGCTGCCAGATACTCGGCGCGCGCGTCGAACAGGGGGCTCAGCAGCTCCATGACCTCGGGGGAGTAGGCCGACCTGGCGGTGCCGCTGCGGCGCACCTGGTAGCGGCGGTGCGTGGCGTTGGACTTCAGGTAGTCGTCGAGGAGGGCCTCGCGCTCGACGCCGACGGCGAGCAGGGTCACGGCCACCGACAGGCCCGCGCGGTCCTTGCCCGCCGAGCAGTGCATGAGGGCGGGGACGCTGTCCTCGGCGAGCGCGTGCACCACCCGGGAGTGCTCCGCCGTACGGTCGGTGATGATCGACCGGTACGAGGCGATCATGCGGTCCGCGCCCTTGCCGTCGGCGAGTATCCCGCGCAACTGGTCGAGGTCGCCGTCGCGGACCATCCTCCAGAACTCGGCGCCGTCGGCGGGGTCGGAGAGCGGCAGGTTCACGTTGCGGGTGCCCGGCAGGGTGACGTCAGGGCCTTCGAGCCGCTGGTCGGCGGCGTTGCGGAAGTCGAAGATCGTGTGGATGCCCAGCGTCGCGAGGAACGCCGCGTCCTCGGCGGTGGCATGGGCGAGGTGACCGCTGCGGAACAGCACACCGAACCGCACCCGCCGGCCGTCGGCGGTCGGGAGTCCGCCCACGTCACGGAAGTTGCGCACGCCGGCCAGCTCGGGCTCGGTCGACGGGACCTGCTGCGTCACGAGGACTCCTCCCACTGCGTCCGCCGGCGCTGCTCGACGGCGGGCACACCCGACGATACGGCATCCCTTGCCTGGGGCAATGAGTTCTCCTGAGGCTTAAGCCCCCGATGTCCCACTGGCTCCCTTTATCCCTAATACAACACAAAACCCCAACTCCACCTGTAATAAACGATGCTGGCGTGGCAGCGCGTGAGCAGCGTCATAACCGTGACGGTGCGTTGCTGGGCATGCTCACGTAATGCAGGTGCTTTTCGTGGGAGTTTGCCGTGCGCCGCGTTCCTGATTTCCACGGAGCGTGACGAGGCGTTCCCGGAAAGGATCAAGCGAAACCCGGTCCCCGGGAATCCCGCGCTTGTCCCCGCCCGTCCCGGTCCCTTACGTTCACCACCGATCCGGACGGACGCCTAATCCTGCCGCCGACCGGACTCCGCACCCACCCACCACCCGTATCGGCAGGAGCGGGGGACCCACAGGTACAACTGCCTGTTCCGGTTCCCGGGACGGCTAGGGGTAAAGCCGCGTCCATACGTCCATGGCGGCGGCCGGGCATCTCCAGCCCGCACCCGACAGCTCACCTCGTAGGCGCCGGAGAGGAATTCACCATGCCCGCGAAGGGTAAGCACCGCCGTACCAAGACCCAGCGCCTGACCCGCACCATAGCCATCGCCGGAACCGGCGGCGCCGCGCTCGCACTTCCGCTCCTGGGGGCCGCCGGCGCCCACGCCGCCCCCGCGCAGTCCGTCACCGAGCACGCCGCGCAGTCCCTGCCGACGGCCGCCAGGACCGTCGCGAAGGACTCCGGCGACGACGCCGGGAAGCGCACCTACACCGTGCGCGGCGGCGACTACCTGGCGAAGATCGCCGACGAGCAGAACGTCAGCGGCGGCTGGCAGAAGCTCTACGCGGACAACCGCGCGGCCGTCGGCTCGGACCCCTCGCTGATCCACCCGGGCCTGAAGCTCTCGGTGGGCGGCAAGGCCGCGACGGCCACGACCGCGGAGTCGAAGTCGAGCGAGTCGCCGGCGGCCGGGTCGGGCACGGCCGGGTCGAAGACCACGCAGCCGTCGCAGTCGTCGGCGGAGTCCTCCGACGCCGAGGGCGCCACGGCCCAGTCGGCCGGTACCGCCGGTAACACCACGGCGACCTCCTCCGGCTTCGTGCTGCCCGTCGCGAACGGCACCGTCGGCACCCCCTACCACCAGTCGGGCAGCATGTGGTCCAGCGGCTACCACACCGGCACCGACTTCGTGGTCCCGACCGGCACCTCCCTGAAGGCCGTGGGCGCGGGCACCGTCGTCTCCGCCGGCTGGGGCGGCGCGTACGGCAATCAGGTCGTCATCCAGCTCAGCGACGGCCACTACGCCCAGTACGGCCACCTGTCCTCGCTCTCCGTCGCCGGCGGCGAGACCGTGACCGCGGGGCAGCAGATCGGCCTCTCCGGCGCCACCGGCAACGTGACCGGCCCGCACCTGCACTTCGAGATCCGTACCACCCCGGACTACGGCTCCGACATCGACCCGCTCGCCTACCTGCGCGCGCACGGCGTCTCCGTCTGAGCCACCCCCCCGCACCGCCGAAGGCCGGACCCCGATCCCCGGGTCCGGCCTTCGGTCATGTCCGGTTTTCAGTGGGTCACTTATTCCGCAATTGGCGAACACTTTGCGAGTGGCCTTTCTCACCGCCGGTCAACCCCGCCCTACGGTCGCGTAGGTCACATTCAAAGGTGAATCATGGGCCGACGTGGCAGACGATTCGAAGAATGACAGCGGAAGAGTGATCGGGTCGTACGTGGCGGTGGGGGACAGCTTCACCGAGGGCGTCGGCGACCGCGGCCCCGACGGGTCATGGGTCGGCTGGGCCGACCGCTTCGCCGTCCTGCTCGCCGACCGGCGGCCCGAGGGCGACTTCACCTACACCAACCTCGCGGTGCGCGGCAGACTGCTCGACCGCATCGTGGCGGACCAGGTGCCCCAGGCGGTCGGACTCGCGCCGGACCTGGTCTCCTTCTGCGCGGGCGGCAACGACATCATCCGGCCCGGCACCGACCCCGACGAACTGGCCGAGCGGTTCGAGCGGGCCGTCCGCGCGCTCAGCGCCGTGGCCGGCACCGTGCTGGTGACCACCGGCTTCGACACCCGCGGGGTACCCGTCCTCAAGCACCTGCGCGGCAAGATCGCCACGTACAACGGACATGTGCGGGCCGTCGCCGACCGGTACGGCTGCCCGGTGCTGGACCTGTGGTCGCTGCGCGGCTTCCAGGACCGCCGGGCCTGGGACGCCGACCGGCTGCACCTCTCGCCCGAGGGGCACACGCGGGTGGCGCTCCGCGCCGGGCAGGTTCTCGGCCTGCCGGTGCCGGCCGACCCGGACCAGGCATGGCCGCCGCTGCCGCCCCGCGGCGCACTCGACATCCGGCGGGACGACGTCCAGTGGGCGCGTGAGTACCTGGTGCCGTGGATCGGGCGCCGGCTGCGCGGCCAGTCCTCCGGCGACCATGTGATCGCCAAGGGGACCCTGTCGGCGGCCGACATCAGGACCCGGATCGCGACGGTGGCCTGAAGCCCCGTACGGCAGTTGCCGGCCGGGACTGTCACACCGGGCGACCATAATGGAAGCCAGACCTACTCCACCTGGAGGTACCCGTGGCCGCTGACCGTTCCCCGAGTCCCGGGCTCCTCGCCCGGCGCCCCGCGGCCTTCGGTGTGGATCCGAGTGGCGAGCGCATGGCGCGCATCCGCAGATCGCCGCATTTCGCGGACGGCGTGTTCCAGAACCCGGGAGGTACCGCCCGGACCCGGCCCGCCGGATCGACGACGGCCTTGGCCAAGCTCTACTTCGACCGCGAGTCCCGCTCCCGCCGGTCCCCTCAAGGGGCGATCCCGGTCCACGCCACCACCCTGGCCGACCTCGCCCGCCCGCCGGCCACCGGACTGCGGGTGACCTGGATGGGACACTCCAGCGTGCTGGTGGAGATCGACGGGCACCGGGTGCTGTTCGATCCCGTATGGGGCGAGCGGTGCTCCCCGTTCCCCTTCGCCGGCCCGAAGCGGCTGCACCCCGCGCCGCTGCCGCTGGCCGCCCTCGGCCCGGTCGACGTGGTCGTCATCTCCCACGACCACTACGACCACCTCGACCTGCCCACGATCAAGGCACTGGCCGGCACGGACACCCTCTTCGCCGTCCCGCTCGGCGTCGGCGCCCACCTGGAGCACTGGGGGGTCCCCGCGGCGCAACTGCGCGAACTGGACTGGCACGAGTCGACGAAGGTCGGCGGCATCACCCTCACCGCGACCCCGGCCCGCCACTTCTGCGGCCGCGGCCTGCGCAACACCCAGCACACCCTCTGGGCCTCCTGGGCCGTCGCCGGCGACGCCCACCGCGTCTACCACAGCGGCGACACCGGCTACTTCGAGGGCTTCAAGGAGATCGGCGCCGCCCACGGCCCGTTCGACGCCACGATGATCCAGGTCGGGGCGTATTCGGAGTTCTGGCCGGACATCCACATGACTCCCGAGGAAGGCGTCCGCGCCCACCTCGACCTGCAGGGAGGCGCTCCGGGCGGGGTGCTGCTGCCGATCCACTGGGGCACCTTCAACCTGGCTCCGCACGCGTGGGCGGAGCCGGGGGAGTGGATGAAGGACGCGGCGGAGGAGGCCGGCCAGGCGGTGGCGTCCCCGCGGCCGGGCGAGCCGTTCGAACCGGCGGGGAAGGTTCCGGTGGAGCCGTGGTGGCGGGCGGTGTCCCAGCCGATCGCGCATCCGTGGCGTCGTCCCCCGGGTGCTGAGGGTATTGCCCAGCACTCAGAACAAGCACCGTTGCGGTACTGAAACCAGGCGGTGCCGCAACGACCCCTGGAACCCGAGCACGGAACCGGCTGAGCGTGCGCCGGTCCTCGGCCGCGGGGCGGCCTGCCCGCGAAGACGCTCCCCTTTCGCATGAGGTGATCGGGCGGGTCAGCGCACGTAGACGTTGGGCTGGGGCGGCCTGGTCATGTCGGCGCCCAAGAAGTAGCTGGGGTGGGGTGGCTGGTTGTAGGCGGTGTTCTGCCAGGCCAGGGCGACTCGGTACTGGGCGTTGTGGGCCAGGGTGTGGAGCTTGGTGGTGGTCGGGGCCGGGGTGGCGTAGATGCGCAGGGCGTTGTTGCTGGAGTGGCGCCGGACAACTTCTTCGCGCCCCGACGTGCAGAGCGTCACCGTGTCCGTAGCCGGTGGCGTACATCAGGGTGCCGTCGTCGTTGAGGGTCGCGGAGCCGTAGATGACCTCTTGGCGGCCGTCGGCATCGATGTCGGCGATGGACAGTTGGTGGTTGCCCTGGCCGGCCGCCCGGGAGTTTCCCGAGGCGTTGGAGTCGAACGTCCACCGGCGGGTGAGCCGGCCGTCGCGGAAGCCCCAGGCCGCGACGACGGCACGGGTGTGGTCAACCTTCGCCTTGTGCGGGAGTCTTCGTCTGCTGTTGGTCTCAGTCGTCAGTACGGTCCCAGGACGGCGTCCCTGTGACGCACGCGCCCGAGAAACAACGGGACGCGGTGTCCCGGCGGTTGACGACCTGGGGGTCGAGCACGGCGGTGATCGCTCCGCTGACGACCTGGCGGATCCTCGTGGTGCCCGGCTGGCTCTGAGTAGATCTTCGCCCGTCCTGGCCCAGGGGGTGCCATCCGGCGCGACCCGCACCTTCCGTCACATGTCCGGAAACTTCTCCCCCGGCCCGTCGGGGGCTTGCGCGTTCCGTCGATCAGCGGAGAGCCTGTGGCGGGCCAGGGCGGTGCACAATCCGGTGGGGGGATTGCGGAATGATTGCGCCTGCGGACCTTCATGCCTACAACTTGGACGAGCCGTATGGGGCTCGCTATCGCAAGATGATTAAGTTCCTCCGCCAAAGGTACGCAACACACACCCCGGGCAGCTCGGGTGATGCGCGCTTCTTCCGTGTCGATGTCACGCTGAAAGCCGGGCAGGTCCGCCTCTATTTCCTGAAGCAGAGTCTGTACCTCCAGGGATGGTCGGTTCTGCACAACAACGCCGAACGCTACCTCGCCGTCGACAAGACGGAGGGGATGTGCCCTCAGGGGCTCGCCGACGCCGGTCCGAACGTACGTATTCAGATCGGCTACACGGCAGACGCTGCGACTCGCACATTGAGCGGCGACACGCTGCGGACGGATCTGCTGTCACTCCACACTTATCTGACCGGCCTGCCGCTCCAGGGGAAAACCAACCGACCCCCACCCTGGGACGAAGCCCAAAGTGCATTCCACAGGGTCGTCCGAATGACCGCGGAGATGGCCAGATTCGGAGGTTTCTGCACGAGTTTCATGACCACCTGGCCCCTTCCATGGCCCCAGTCCACCGTGATCGATCCGGCGAACAAGACCACCGAGCTGTCGTTCGACTGGGCGGTCAACGAATGGGACGGCCTGTCAAAGAGAGTCCGCAGGGAGGATGTCACCCTGAAATGCAAGGGACGTGAGGTGACCCAACCAGAAGCCGAGGAGATCATGGGAGATGGCGCCCTTTGCCGCTAAGGGCTGTCCCGCGATTCCTGGCGGGCGCGCGACGACAGCTACGGCACCTCGCCGCGTTGTCGGATCGTCCGCATACATCCAGTATGCGGACGACCCTCCGCCTTGCGATGCACCGCATCTGACGCCGCACGCTGATCCACCAGGAAATGCGGGACAGCCCTTAGCCGGACAGCACCGGTACCGCGACCCGACAGGGGGAGTTCCATGGATCTCGACGCTCTCAAGGCACATCTCACCGGTCTGGGCGAGCCACCGGCCCTGCGCACCACGGACACCGCGCTCCCCACCCCGCTGACGGACTTGCTGGCCACGTTCCCGAACGGCATCTGTCAGGGAGCGGCGGGCTCGGGCCTGGCGGAGATCGACGGCGGGCACACCAGACTGACGCTCGCCCTCATCTGCTCGTCCACCGCCTGGCCGGTCGGCGGTCATGTCACCCTCGCGGTGACCGGCGTGACCGTGACCGTGACGGCGGACGGCACCGTCAGCCTGATCCTGAGCGGCGCCCTCGATGTCGTCGACGTGGTGGCCACCGTGACCGAAGGCGAGGACGGACGCCTCACCGCCGAAGTACGCCCGCGGAAGCCCGGGGCGTTCACCGGCGAACTGGACAAGCTGGGCGAACTCCTCAGCGACGCGTCCCTATGGCAGAACGCGCGGGAGGGGCTGCGCACCTTCGACTTCGCAGCCCGCGACGTCGCCGGATTCGACTACCGGCTGTCCCGCAAGGACGGAGCCGAACCGGCCGCCTACGACGTCACGTCCATGGCGGTCGTCGCCGCGCTCGACATCAAGGGACTCGCGCTGGACATCGCGTTATGGCTGCCCGACCTGACCGTCGAGGGCACACCGCACGACGGGAAGCCGATCAACGTTCGCTCGCTACTGGGCTCGTTCGGCATACCCGTGGACGAGATACCCGAGTCGCTGACCATCAGTGAACTGCGCGTCGACGCCCTGCTCGGCGACGGGTACTTCGTCACCATGACGGTCAAGGACGGCTGGGACATCGGTCCGTTCACCCTGACGGCTCTGTCCCTGTCCCTGTACTACGACCCGGCCTCGAAATTCGTGGCCATGGCCTCGGGCACCATCTCCCTCGGCCACCGCATAGACATCAAGGTCTCCGCCGCCCAGAACGGCACAGCCACCGGCGGCTGGACCTTCAGCGGCGGAATCGCCGCCGGGGAGATCGGCATCAGTGACGTCATCGGCGCCCTGCGCCTTCCCGATGTCCCCCAGCCGCTGCGGTCCCTGGAACTCACCAGCCTCTGGCTCTCGTACACCACCGGCACCAAGGTCGTGGACTTCCTCTGTCAGGGGCAGATGACGATCGCCGACGGGGTCACCGCCTCACTCGGTCTGACCGTCACCCGGGACGACACCGCGACCCGCTACGGCGGAAGACTGGCCGTCGACGACTTCACCTTCGACATCACCCTCGACGAGGAGAAGACCGGCACCGGCCTCCTCATAGCCACCTACCATTCCCCCGAGGACGCGGACACCGAAGTCACCTTGCGCGACTGGGTCGCCCACTTCTCCGCCGATCTCGCCGCCGACATCCCCGAGAGTCTGCACATCGAGCTGAAGGACGCGAAGTTCGTCCGGGTCGAGCCGCAGAGCGGCCCCGCGCAGTTCTGTGTAGGCATCGATCTGTCCGCCGGGATCGATCTCGCGGAACTTCCGCTGGTCGGAGGGTTTCTCGCCGAGCTCGGCGGCAGTCTCGCCGTCGACAATCTCCAGGTTCTGTACTCCTCCGGGGTGATCGACGCCGCCGCCATCGGCAGTGTCAATTCGCTGCTCGACAAGGCGCGGGTCGTGGAGTTACCGGCGGGCGGACTGAAGGCAGGTCCCGCCGCGCTCGCCGATCTGCGGATCGGGAAGGAGCGCACACCCGTCGCCCTCGGTCTGCCCGCGAACGGCAGCGCCCCCAGCGCCCCCAGCGCCCCGGCGCAGGCCAACGCCCCCACCGGCAGCTCCCCGTCCCGTTCCTCCGCCGGCGTCTGGATCACCGTTCAGAAGACCATCGGTGTCGTCCAGATCAACCGCATCGGGGTGATCTACCAGCACAACACGCTGCTCTTCGGCCTCGACGCCGGGATTCAGGTCGGGCCTCTCGTCATGTCGCTCGACGGCCTGGCCGTCGGGTCGTCGCTGGAGAAGTTCGCGCCCGCGTTCCGGCTCGACGGTGTCGGTATCGGCTATGCCGCGCCGCCGATCGAGATCGAGGGCGCGCTGCTGCGCCTTCCCGACGACCAGTTGGACGAGGGCGTGGCGTTCCAGTACGACGGGACCGCCACCGTCGCCGTGCCGGACTTCTCGCTCGCGGCGGTCGGCTCGTACGCGCAGCTCACGGACGGGCAGCCGTCGTTGTTCGTGTTCGCTCAGGTCGAGGCGCCGATCGTGGCCGCGCCGCCGATTCTGATCACGGGGCTGATGGCGGGGTTTGGGTTCAACCGGGAGCTGACGCTGCCCACCCCGCGCGAGGTGTCCGGGTTCCCGCTGCTCGCACTGAACAAGCAGGGCCCGGACGCCAATCTGAAGCCGTCCGGGATGCTGGAGGTACTGGAGGGGCGGACGCCCGCCGTACTCGGCGGTCCGGCGCGGAAGTGGATCGCGCCGCACCAGGGGGCGTACTGGCTGGCCCTGGGGATCGAGTTCAGCGTCGCCGAGGTGGTCAACTCCAAGGTGCTTCTGGCCGCCGAGTTCGGTGACGAACTCGCGCTGGCCGTGCTGGGCGTCGCGACGCTTCAGTTGCCGATGCCGGCCGAGTCCGCGACCCGTACGTATGTGTACGCGGAACTGGGGCTGGAGGCGGTGATCCGGCCCCTCGCGGGAAGTTTCGAGCTGGCTGCGGAGCTGGCGCCGGTGTCGTACGTGCTGACTTCCGACTGTCATCTCACCGGTGGGTTCGCCGCCGCCATGTGGTTCGGGTCGAACCCCAACGCGGGGCAGTTCGTGGTCACCCTCGGTGGCTATCACCCGTCGTTCCGGCGGCCCGCCGCCTACCCGGACGTGCCGCGGCTCGGCATCAGATGGGCGGTGAGCAGCAATCTGACGATCACCGCGCAGGCGTATCTCGCGGTGACGCCGTCGTGCGCGATGGCCGGGGGGCGGCTGAGCATCGTCTTCCACGCGGGGGACTTCCGGGCCTGGTTCACGGCCCAGGCGGATGTACTGCTGTCCTGGCGGCCGTTCTTCTTCACCGCCCGGATCTCGGTGAGCATCGGCGCTTCGTACACCCTTGACATCGGGATCATCCACAAGACACTCAGCGCGTCCGCGGGCGCCGATCTGGAGTTGTGGGGGCCGCCGACCGGTGGCTCGGTCACCGCGCACTTCGTGGGCTTCTCCAAGACCATCAGCTTCGGTCCCGGTCCGTCCGGGGCGGATGCCGAGGCGCTCGGCTGGGACGGCTTCGCGAGTATGCTGCCGAAACCGGCCGACGTCATCACCATCGGCCCGGTCAACGGCATCGACAAGACCGCCGAGGACACCGGCCACGACCCCGGAAACAGCGGCAAGGTGTGGTACGCGCGCGCCCGTGACCTGCGGTTCTTCACCCAGTCCGCAGTGCCGGCCAGTCATCTGCGGCTCGGCGACGCCCCGTTGTCCTCCCTCGCCGCCGAGGACACCCCTGGCGTCGACATCCGCCCCATGAACCGCACCGGCCTCATCGGCGAGCACCGGCTCCGGCTGTACGTCGAGGACGCGCCCGCGCCGATGGACGGCTGGACCGCCACCGCCCGCACCCACAATCTCCCCGCGTCCCTGTGGGGCGCCCCACCCTCCCCCTTCAGCCACACCCCGCAGGCGCCCGGCGCCGAGGTGCTGACCGGCCGCCCGGTCGGCTACGACGTCCAGGCGCCCCGGCCCGAACTGGCCCGCTCACGCGGGGTCTTCCCGCTCAGCGACTACAGCGCGGATGAGATCCCGCCGGGCCTCGCCCCGCTGTCCTCGTCCCCCGTCGCCGACCGCGATTACGTCTCGGTGGCCGACGACTCGTGCGTGGCGCGGATCGGGCAGACCGACCGAGGTCCGGCCCGCACCGGACGCGATCAGGTGTGCGCGGCACTGGCCGACGCCGGTCTGCTCAAGGACCCGGGCGACGGACTGACCGCGCTGGCGGCGGGGGCCGCGCACCTGTACCGCCGGGCGCCGCTGGTGCAGAACCCCGGGTGAGGGACGACGGGCCCACCGCCGCAGGACCCCGGCGGAAAGTCACGGGCGCCGAACCCCGGCCCAACGGCCGGTGCCCGCCCCCTTCTCCCACGCCCAAGCACCCGTACCCGTACCCGTACCCAAGCAACGGAGCCGGACGTGAGCGCGAGCCCGCAGCACCCCGCCCGGGACACCATCCCGATCGGGGACATCGAACTGCACGACCATTATCTGCCCGCCCTGCCCGCCGGCGACTACCGGATCGAGGCCACGCACACCCTGCGCACCGACCCCTCGGCGGACGCCCATGTGGTCGGCGGTACGTTCCGGGCCGTGCAGCGGTTCACCGTGCGCGCACCGCAGGTCGCCCTGGACACGACCGCCGTGGTGGCCCGACAGCCGCCGGACTCCTCCGAGGGACGGTTCACCGAGGTGCTGCCGCATCTGGTGCTCGGTGATCCGATGCTGCCGTGGGAGCGTGAGCTGCGCGGCACGGACCGGGGCACTCCCTGGCTGGCGCTGCTGGTGCTCACCGACGACCAGATGATCGGCGGGACGACCGCCCCGACCCGGGCCGAGTCGACGACCGTGGGCGCCTTTCTCGCCGACGACCCGGAGGTGCTCAAGCCCGCGCTGCCGCTGGAGTCCGACATCGGGCAGGACGATCCGTGCGAGGTCATCCGGATTCCGGCCGCCGTGTTCCCCGAGGTGACGCCCCGGCTGGCGGATCTGCCGTATCTCGCGCACTGTCGGGGTGCCAACACCGGGGACCGGCCCCTCCTGGGCATCCAGGAGGACGGGCTGTTCGCGGTGCTCGTCGCGCACCGCTTCCCGGCCGCCGCGCCGCCCGGTTCGCCCCCGGAAGACCGCACCAAGAACATCGTCCATCTGGTCTCCCTGGTGGGCCACGAGCGGCTCCTCGGATCCGGCACTCCGGACTTCCAGGGCCGTACGTCGGTGGCGCTGCTGTCGCTGTGCAGCTGGTCGTTCTGGGCGCACCCGGACGGCGACGCGCACTTCCGGGCGTTGGCCGAAGGGCTCGCCCGCACTCCGGATGGCTCACGTCCGGAGACCCGCGAGGAGATGTGGCTGCGGCTGCCCTCCCCGTACCGGGACAGCGACGGCACCCCGGCCGCCCGGCGGCAGGTGGCCCGGCGGATCGGCGACGGCTATGTGCCGCTGCCGTACCGCACCCGGTCGGGCGAGCAGACCTTCGGCTGGTACCGGGGGCCGCTCACCCCCGTACTGGCCGCGGCCGTGGACCGGGTGGCGACCGCCACCACCGCGGACGCCCTGCTCGCCTACGACCCCGCCTGGGGCAGTTTCGACGTGTCGCTGGCCACCGCGTTCGAGACGGGCCGGTCGCTGGCGCTGGCCGACGCAGCGTACGTCCAGCATCTGATCACCTTCAAACGGGCCACGCACGACCTGGTCGACACCCTCTACCACCAGGAGACCAGCAGCCATCTGCCCTCCGGGGGCGGGGACTCGTCCGGCCCGCCCCGGTCCGCACGGGCCGCGTTCGGGACGCTGCTCGACGGGCCACTGCTCAGCACCCTGGGGGCGACGCCCGCCCGGCCCCGTGACCCCTGGTCACCGCCCGCGCCCGAGCCCGCGCCGGGCGATCCGAGCGCGGAACTGGACGTCTTCCTGCGCTCCGACGCGGCCCGTACGGCCGTCACGCGGGCGCTGGACGAGGACCCCGGACTCAGGGAACGCCGCACGCCGGTCGTGGACTGGCTGGCCCGGCTGCTGCTGCTCATACCGGTGCCGTTCACCCGGCTGGTGCCGGACGCGCGGATGCTGCCGCCGGAGTCGCTGCGCTTCTTCCACACCGACCCGAACTGGCGGGACGCGCTGATCGGCGGGGCGCTGGGGATCGGCGCCCAGTCGAGCCGGGACACCCTCCAGGACGAGATCGTGGCCGCGGTGGTGCGGGCGGAGGTGGCGGGGGCGGCGGCCCGGCACCGGGACACGCTGCGTGACGCCGGGCCCGGCGATCCCAAGGCTCCCGGCGATCCCGGCGGTCCCCGAAATCCCGGTGCCCCCAGCGGTCCCGGTGACCCCGGCGGCCCCCTCGGCACCGTCTCCGGACTGCTGCTCCGCTCCGCCCTCGTCTCCGGCTGGCCCCATCTCGCCGTCCGGGCAGTGGACACGACGGGCGCGCCGCTGCCGGTGCTGCGGATGGAGCGTCTCTCGTCGTCCGTGCTGCTGTGCCTGTTCAACGGGGTGCCCGCGACCGTGGAACTCGCCGAACCCCAGGAAGGGTTCCGCTTCGGGGTCGAGGACGACGGACTGATCCCGCTGCGCAGTCTGCTGCCGGACGCCGGACCCCGGCTGCCGCTGGGCGAGCAGTTCGGCACGGACGTCACCTTCGACGTCCTGCGCCATCTGCGGCCGTCCGCCGACCCGGACGTCCGCGTCCTGGACGTCGGTTCGCTGGTCACCGCGCTGAACGGTGCCCTGGACCGCGCGCACGGCACCTCCGTGGGCACGGTCGGCCCGGCCGATCTCGCCCTGCAACTGGTCAAGGTGCCCGAGGCAATCCGTTTCGACGGTCCGGACGGGGACCGGTTCCCGGCGACCGGAGGAGCCCCCGTATGAGTACCCGCCCCGCCCTCGTCGTACCGATCGGTCTCGACGCGCTCGTGGTGACTCAGGCGGTGCTGCGCCGGGACGGATTCCGTACCTGGCGGCAGAACTACCTGGCCCTGCGCGACTACCTCAGCCCCGAGCCGGACGAAGGGGACCGCCAGAGCGACGGCCCCCTGTTCCGGCACACCGGGGTGCATCTGCACTGGACGCTGCCGCGCGGACTGCGCCACGGTGTGGAGGACCCGGCCACCGGCGAGGTCGCCTACCCGCTGCTGCCCAACCGCTGGCTGGTCACCCGGTTCAGCGGCGGCGCCCGGCGTCGGGTCAGGGCCTGGGTGATCGAGAGCGACTGCCCGCACACCTCGTACGCCGCCCAGCGGGGGCATGTCCTCGAAGAGTCCAGCTCCTATCTGGTCGGCGCCGAAACCCTGGACGCCTGGCGGGCCAGCACCGACCCCTACCGCAGCGCCCGGACATCCAAGTCGGTCCAGGTCTCGATCGGGCTGGCCTTCCCGCACACCGATGACACCCCGTGGTCGGAACGGGCCGGGCGGGACCCGCTGTTCCTCACCGCGATGAGCGCGGGCGACCCGTACTTCACCACCTACACCCCGCACAACACCAATGTGTTCTCCTTTCTCGACGATCTCTCCGACATCCCCGGGGCGGACACCCTCGGGTACCAGGTCGTCGGCTGGTACTCCGATCCGGGCGCCGATGTCCTCGCCACACTCCCGCCGGACACCTCGTACGCCGGCCTCCTCACCCGGCTCGGCTGGCAGGACCCCCGGCTCACCGGCAACCCCGTACTGGACGGCGACCTCAACCCGGCCGCCCGCAGCCTCTACCAGGGCCTGGCGCTGACCGTCGCGTGGGACCCGGCGGCGTCCCACCCGCCTTCCCCCGACCCACTACACACCGTGAAGGACAGCGGGGCGCTGCATGTCTCCCTCGGCAGTACGACCGAGGACGCGTTCACCGCGCTCGCCGGTCACGCCCTGAAGGCCACCGGCGCCCGCCCCGCCGCCGAGGACATCCAACTGCTGCGGGCGTTCCTGCACGATCTACTGGCCGTCGCCGACGAGAAGGGCGGCGACGAACGGGTCCGGCGCGCGATCCACGCAGCGTCGTTCGGCGCCTCGTCGGGGGGATACCGGTGGACGGTAACCCCACCACCGGCCGATCAGACGCCGGACGGCCCGCCTCCACCGCCGTTCGTCCCGCCCGCCTGGCTGTCCACCCTCAACGACGACCAGAACCGGCTGGACGACCTCCTCGGTGAGGTGTACGACCTCCAGTGGCGGCTGAACTCCCTCTGGCTGAAGCAGGGTGTCCTCGGCATCCTGGACCCGCCGCCCGTGGGAGCGCCGGACCAGGAGGACCTCCAGGCCGAACTGGACCCCACCCGCACGGGCTCCCTCGCGCACACCATGCGGGAGAGGACCGGTCAGGCGCGGACCCTGGCGGCACGGGTGCCCCAGCCGGACACCACAGCCCGGCACCCCCACGCCCAGGCCGCGCTGGCCGCCGGGATCAGCGCCTTCGCCGCGGCCAGGGGACTGCCCGAGGGCGCCACGCTCAAGGCGGTGCCCCGGCCGGCGTACTGGCACGCCGTCAACCCCGTGGTGAGCGTGTCGGGGATCAGGCCCCCGTCCGACGCCGTCGTCACCGACCGGCCCGTTCCCACCCGGCCGCTCGCCGACGGCGGCCCGGCCACGCTGGTCAGCGCCCTCACGGTCCGGGACCGAACCCTCACCGCGGCCCCCGGTCAGGGGCCGATGCCGACGTTTCCGGGCCTCGCCGGGCTTCCATCTGAGGTGGCCGGGCTGCTCGCGGAGTACTTCCTGCTGGACCCTGGCAACGCCGCCGCCCTCGCCGGGAGCAGCGGCGGGGTGTCCCCGGCCGATGTCGGCGCCGCCCTCGCCGCGCACCGCCCCGACGACTACACCGGCACCCTGCCCGCGCTGGGTGTGGACCCCTGGGGCCAGCCCTGGGAGCCGCTGTTCATGGAGTGGCGGACCGACTACAGCCATATCCCGCACACCGTCGGCGGGAAGAGCTGCTGGGCGTTCGACGGCACCGACTACCGCTATGTCCCCGGCTCGGCACCCGCCCCGAAGCGGATCGCCGTGATGGGTATCTCCGCTCTCGGCCCGCATCCGCGCACCCTGTTCGCCGCCCGGCTGAAGGAGTTCATCACCCGGCACGGCTCCGACGTCCAGCGCGACCGGCTCGACGCCTGGCTGGGCGCGATCGGCGACTGGGGGATCCTCGCCCAGGAACTGACCGGCTTCAACGACCGGATCGCGGCCCGGGACACCCGCGCCTTCCGCCGCCCCACCGCCCAGGACCGGCACTTCTCCGAGATCGCGGGCCTCGCCGGCTTCCCCGACGCCGCGACCGAGGACGGACTGCCGGCCCGGTACCGAGGCCGGGTCACCAGCGTCCCGTATCTTCCCGGCGGCGAGAGCGCGCAGTTCCACCCGACCCGGCAGGGCCAGATCCATCTGGCGGACCTCTTCCTCTACGACAAGTTCGGCCGCGTCCTCGATGTGGTCAGCCCCGACCTCAAGCAGGGCGGACTGCACGACTACCGCAACTTCCCGCTGATCATCGACACCGCCCTGACCACCGAGTCCTCCCTCACCCCGACCGTCGCCGCCGTCGCCCAACTGCCCCCGCGCCCGCTTCAGCCCGCCCGGCTCGACTTCGACCTCCTCGACGCCGCCACCGGCACCCGGGGGGTGGAGACCGCCGCTGACCCCAGCCCCGTCACCGGCTGGCTGCTGCCCAACCATCTCGACGGCAGTCTGCTGCTGTACGACCCCGAGGGCCGGTTCCTGGGCGGCTACCGCACCCTCACCGACGGCACCGGCGCCCGCGGGGGCCAGTGGGAACCCCCGCCCGACGGCACCCTCACCACCCTCGGCGAGGTGGAGGCGCTCGCCCCGGTGATCGCCGCTCTGCTGCGTTCGCGGCGGCTGAGCGGAGAGGCCAACCTCAGCGCTTTCCTCGATGTCGTCGACTCCACACTGTGGACCACCGACCCGCTGGGCCGCCGTACCGACCAGACACTGTCCGCGCTCGTCGGACGGCCGCTGGCGCTGGTCCAGGCCCGGCTGCGGCTGACCCTGGACGGCCCGCCGCTGCGCGCCACCGGCTGGCAGGCCAGCCTCGCCCCGCCCGCACCCACCTTCACCGCCGACCCGTTCGCCGTCCGCCTCGGCGACCAGGCCGCCCGCGACGACGGTCTGATCGGCTTCTACCGGGCCGCGCCCGGTGGAGGCTACGACTTCGAGCGCTTCGACAGTGTCACGGCCCCCGACGACGGCCAGGACCTCATCGTCCGGATCGGACCGCCCGGCACCCCTGAACCGCCCTCATCGGCCAACTACCTCCACCTGACGTTCGGCGACCGCGCGCCCACCCGGCTGCTGCTGCTGGTCGACCCGCGCGCGAGCATCCACGCCGTCACCGGCATCACCCCCACGGCCTCCGTCGCCGTCGCGCAGCAGCATGTCGACGGCGCGCTGCGCCGGCTCCAGGCCCTGTTCCGCTTCGGGCCGGTCCTGGGCGGCAGCGGCGAGGACGGCGCCGTCGCCTTCCCGCGGCCCAGCACCCGACACGGCACCTGGTCCTGGCTGCGCCCGGCCCCGCCGCCGGGCGGCCCCTGGACGCCGTACGACCTGACCGCGGCACCGGCGGACGCCCAGTTCCCGTACCGTCCGCCCACACTCGAGGAAGGACTGCTCCGGCTGTTCCCCGACCCCGACGAGTAAGGGCGCACACAGCAGCACATGGGCGCCACCGCACCACCCGTTCCACCGTTCCCGGTCCCGTGACGTAAGTACATACGAAGTATCAGGAGGTACCGCATGTCCGATCAGCCACTGCTCACCTACCGTGTCGCCACCAGTCCGGCACCCCTTCAGGCGGGTACCGCGGGGACCAACTCCCAGGGCCGAATCACGATCACCGTCACCGCGGGAGCGGAGGACACGTACTGCGACTGGATCCAGATAGCCGTGCCGGGCGACGCCAAGAGCGGGGGCGCGTACTTCACCGACGACCCGAAGCCGGTCTTCTCCTCGGACGGCAACTGGAGCGCGGGATCCCTGGTCCAGGTGTCCGCCCAGCATCTGGGGCTGGCCGGTGACGCCCTGTACTACCGGGCGATCTTCCACTACCAGGGCGACGACAGCGAACCGTTCGACGGCACGCTGCATCTCGGGGTCAGCGGTGAACTGGTCGACAGCACCGGCGCCCTCGACCTCCACCTCACCGAGCACTCCGACACCTCGTCGGACCCCGACGACTTCGCGTCGCGCCGCCGGACCGTACCGCTCTCCGTCACGGAGCCCGTCTTCTATCTGAACGCCTTCCTGGCCCGCGACGACGACAGCGCCACCGCCCCGAAGACCAGGTTCTCCAGCGACGACAACCCGTATCTCTCGTGGGAGAGCAACGGCTCCCACTACCGCGTGTTCAACGGGGACGGCGCGATCGTCTACGAGGGCTCCGACACGTTCTTCACCCTCCCCGACGACTGCCTCGCCATGGACACCACCTTCACGCTGGAGGCGTCCATGTCCCCCGAGGACGTCGGCAGCGGCTTCGAGACGATCCATCAGTACGCCGTTCTCACCCTCACGGTGAAGAACCCGACGCTGGACGCGCTGACGGTCGAGGGAGAGATATCGGGCGAGTCCGGACTGGAGATCAGCGGCAACGCGGCGGTGGGGAACTCCCTCGTCGTGAACAACTCCCTCGCCGTGAACGGCTCGGCCGACGTCGGCAGCAGCCTGACGGTCCAGGGCAACACCTACACGCAGAACAGTCTCACCGTGAACGGCTCCCTGACCGCCAAGAGCGGTCTGTACTCCGAGGGCTCCGCCCAGGTCAGCGGCGACCTCACGGTCAACAGCACCCTCAACGCCAACGGCACCCTGAACGCATACGGCCAGGTCAACGCCGTCAGCAACGACCATTACGTCCGGATCCGCGAGCTGCGCGGCCCGTACAGCGAGCAGCTCTCCATCAACAGCAACACCGAGCTGATCTCGGGATGCGATCTGAACGTGACGGGCGACAGCAAGGCCAAGGGCTACAAGGTGTTCTCCAACAACGACACCGTCTCGCTGTGGAACAACCATTACTCGGGCTACTTCTACGCCACCATGTTCGTCAGCGACAGCCGCCGCCAGGTGGCGGTGTGGGACCCGGGCAATGATGTGAACTCGGCGCAGTGGCGGATCTCCTTCGACTGAGGGAGCGTTTGATTCTCGGTTGTCGGTTTCATCTGACTCAGTACCGCGACGGTGCTTGTTCTGAGTGCTGGGCAGTTTTCAGGGGCTGTGTCCACGGCGCTTGTAGTGACTGAGCCGAGCTTGATATTGCCGTCGTCGTCGCCGTGTCGACCAGTGCAGGATGTGGTCGACCGGGGTGGGGCGGCGGTCGGTGAGGCGGGTGATCAGGCGTCTGACTTCGGCGAGGCTGTGGTGGATGAGCCGGGAGGATCCGTTTCCGCTCTGTCCACGACCGCCGGTGGACAGAGACCGGGCGTGGTCCCCGCTCCGCCTACGCCGGCTCACTTCGGCAGGCCCCTGACGGGGCATCCCTGCTGGAGCACGTAGCGGGGCCGTCCGGTGGCGGTGATGTCGCGGAAAGGGTCGCCCTTCACTGCGACCAGGTCGGCCGTCGCGTTGGGGGCGATGACGCCGAGATCAGGACGGTTCAGCAGTTCTGCCGCGACACTGGTTGCCGCGCGCAGAGCACGCAAGTGTGTGAAACCGTTGGCGATCATGGTGGGGAATTCGCGCCAGTTGTCCGTGTGGGGGAACATGCCCGCGTCAGTGCCGAAGGCGACTTTCACGGTACTGCGGGCGGGCCGCAGCAGCCCCTCGCGCAGCGTGTCGGCGTGCTCTGCGTAACTCTGGCGGAGGACGGTCGTATCGCTGTCCCAGCAGTCGTCGTCCTCGAGCCGGTTGAGGAAATATGTCTGTACGTACTGGGTGGGCACCAGGTAGGTGCCGGCGTCTTCCATGGATCGGTATGCCGTCTCGGTCGCCAGGCAGGCGTGTTCCACACTGCGTACGCCCGCGGCGACGGCGCGGAGGACCGCGCGGTCGGTGAAGACGTGCGCCGCGCAGGGCAGCCCGAGATCGTCGGCGGTGGCGACGATGGTGTGCATCTCGATACGGGAGTAGGCGGTACTGGCGGGGCCGTCGACGGCGGAGGAGAAGCCTCCGCCGCCCGCGAACTTGATCCAGTCGGCTCCGGCCCGCGATTGCTCGCGTACCGCGCGGCGCAGTTCGTCGGGCCCGTCGGCGAGGGTGCCGACGGGTCGCCCGTACCGCTGGGCCATGGAGGGTTGCTTGTCTCCGTGGCCGCCGCGGGGGGAGAGGATGTTGGGGGCGGCGAGTATGCGAGGACCTTCGATGAGGCCCTCCTCCACGGCTTGCCGCAGGGAGACGTTGAGGGGGAGATGGGCGCTGCCCAGATCGCGGACGGTCGTGAACCCGTTGGCCAGGAGAGACGTCAGGGCGGGGATCGCTGTGAGGGTTTGATAGGCGGACGGCTTCAGGTCCGCGGCTTCGTCCAGCAGGTGGACGTGGCAGTCGATGAAACCGGGCATGAGGGTGCAGCCAGGCATCTCCAGCACGTCCGCTTGCGAGGAAGGGGCGAGGTCGTGTCCGACGGCTGCTATGCGGCCCTCGCGCACCAGCACGGACAACCCGTCCACGGGCCCCTTCTCGATCGCGTCCCACACACGGTCGGGACGCAGCAGCAGATCTCGGCCAGGGGGCTTGGGCATGGGCATACCTCTGTCATCGTCGTGGCGCGGTGAGTTTGCTGAAAGCCTTTCCCCGAAGCCGGGCGGGCGAGAGCTTGCGGGCGGGACGCACGCCTCGGTCGGCTATCAAGGGGCGCTGAGGGGGGAGTAGTCGGGTTCGTGCCAGAGGTCCCCGGGGCCCGGATTGTCAGGGTCGCGGTGGGAGCCCAACTGGCGTAATACCCCCCAGGCGGCGTTCAGGCCCGAGGCCAGGGCGTGGTTGAGCCAGCCGGGGGACCAGGAAGTGTCGTCCCCGGCGAGGAAGAGCGCGTTGGGTGGCTCGCCCGGCACGGCCGGTTCCCCCGCGAAGTCCTTCATGAAGTGCGCGAACAGATCACGCTGGTAGGCGTGGTCGCCTGGCCGGGAGAAGCGGCACAGTCCTCGAAAGTTCTTCTGGTTCTCCCATGAGACGGTGACTGCCTGGCCCATGCGGACCTGGTCCTGAAGTTCGGCTGCCATGTCAGGGTGGATCGCGGCGAGTTCGCCGACGAACAAGGCGGTCCGTTCCTCCAGGGAGGAGGGGCCGATCTTCATTGCGTCCTGTGCCCAGGTGAAGCTGAGGTCCAGCACGCCCTGGCGGCCGCCGGGGCCGCGAGGGGGACCGTAGTCGATGGTGTACGACGCACGGGGCAGACGATCGGTCAGGGTGACCCCGTCCATGGAGGACTCCTCCCAGAACGGGCGGTGGACCACGAGCGCGGTCTTCGCGGATTGGTGGTAGTGAAGCCGGCGCACGGCGCGCCACAGCCGCGGTCCGAGCACCGGAGTGGTGGCCTCGGTGGAGCGCAGTCGCACGCCCGTCTCCAGCAGACGCAACTGAGGGGTGAAGACGGCCGCGGCGAAGCGTTCGCTGCGGCCGTCCTCGCTGTGCACCACGATTCCCCTCGACGCCTGCGGTTCGACATCCAGCGCGACGACAGCGGGTCGCAGGACGCCCTCGTTCACCGCTTCGAGACTGCACCTGCGCCCCCGGGGATCGGTGGTGCGATGGGTCCAGAATCCTTCCGCGAGACGGCTGATGCCGTCACACGCGAAGAGCTGGTCACCTCCCTCGGTGCACAGGAGCAGGCGCAGGATCTCCACCATGCTGAGGTCGAAGAAGGCGTCCCATGCGGCGGGCCCCACTCCTGCGGTGCCCAGCACCCGTGCCTGATCGTGGGTGAGGCCCGCACCTTCGGGATCACGCAAAAAGCGGTAGAATGTCCATAATTCGAACCGGGTCACCACCTCGCGCCAGCGCTGGCGCACGGCGGCTGTTTCCCGTGCGGCGAGGTCTCTCTGGAGCTGGAACAGGCCGATGCGGGTCAGTGCTGCACGCCAACGTGTGTGCGCCTCACGGAAGTCGTCGTTCAGGTCGTAGAGATCGTCGATCTCCCGGGCGGGGTACTGCCGGCCGTCGATGTCCAGCACGGTCAGGGGAGTAGCGGCCGCATAGTTCTCCCGGAACGGGGCGAACCGTACGCCGAACGTTCCCCCGTAGTGGTGCAGCAGAGTGGCTGAATCGGGGAAACGCATGCAGCCCAGTTCCACCACCGCACTGTCGTTCTCCTCCAGGCGGCGGCTGTACATCCGGCCTCCCAGCCGCCGCCCGCCCGGCCCGTCCGTACTGTGCTCGGCCTCGTACACCACGGGCCGGCCGCCCGCGCGCAGTAGTTCGTAGGCGGCGGCCAGACCGCTGCCGCCGGCACCGACAACAGCGATGCGTGGCCCTTCGGCGCGTTCCGGCAGACGTCCCATCCGCCGGCCTCCGGCGAGGTGGGCGGCGTAGTCGAAGGGGAAGTCGGCTTGGAGGTCGGCGGCGGGCGGGGACGGGTTGGGGCTCATCGAGGGCTCCATGAGGAGTGGGGTGGCAGGGGCCAGGTGTGGACGGGCGCCTGGCGTTCGGCGAGTTGCGCGTAGCGGTCGGTCAACTCGCACAGTGCAGATGTACGCCGGTCCGGCCGGTCGAGGCGGGTGGGCGTGCCAAGCCCGTCCAGCGCCTCAAGAGCCCGTTCCTGCCACTGTGCGCCGGTGCGGCCGGTGGTGACCCGGTGGCGCAGCAGGTCCAGCAAGCCATCTGCCTCCGCGGCGTTCACTCCGGCGCTCACGAGGCCGGACCGTGCCTTCGGCAGCAACTGCCGGACCAGGTCTGCTGCCCTGTGTTCTCGCGGCGCGCCGGACGTCGAGGAGGGCCACCACAGGGAGGAGCTGAGACCGTCGCGTGCGGCCCGGTAGAAGTTCGACCTGGCGTACGCGAAGGGCAGAGTTGCTCCCACGTCGTGCCCCTCGGACGTCAACGAGAGGGTGAGGCCGATGAGGAACGCCGCATTCGCCGCCATGTCCAGCGGCGTCGGCCCCGCGGCAAGCGCCCGGAATTCGATCCGCAGATGGCCCACCGGGTCGTACACCGGCCTGTTCCAGGACCACACAGTGCTCAGGTGCAGCCGCAGTTCCTCCAGTGGCGGACATCCGCTCGTATTCTCGCGGTTGTCACCGCCCGGGGTGATGTCGGGCAGCAGGACGTCGTAGCGGCGTACGGCTTCCTCGAAGCCGGCTGACCGGCTCCCGCGCAGCCAGTCGCGGCCGAAGCCGACCCGGGGCCGGGGCGCTCCCCGGCCCCGGCCGGGACGGCGGTCCCCGAAGCCCTGCTCGTACCAGGCGATACGGGACTCCTGCCAGCCGTGGCGCCCCAATGGCAGGGGCGAGTTGCCCGCGGCTGCCAGGGCGGGGCCGGTGGCGAACTGGGCGGCGTTGAAGGTGCGGTTGAAGCGATCGGGGGGCACGGTGAGGTGCACCTGCCAGGAACAGACTGCTCCCTGCACTGCCACGGACTGTGCTCGCAAGAACTCTTGGCCTCGCATGCGCAGGGGGAAGGACGCGGGAGAGCGCCGCACCCTTGCGCGCTCCAACGCGTGGTAGCGCGGCGAGGGGGTGAGCGCGTCATCTGTCAGGTCCGCAGGTGTCAGGGTGGGAAGCGTCCCGATGCTCACCGCCTGGGCCCCGTGGTTCACGCGGGCCAGGGCGGTGACCCGTGCCAGCATCTGCGTCGCTTCCTCAGCCAGTGCGGTGAACGGGCGCCCGGCCAACGCAACCGGGGTCAAGTTCACTTCCAGGTTGTGCCGGGTCACTTCCAGGGTGAGCCGGTCGTCGCGCAGCGCGTCCCGCACGGCGGCGTTCAGCGGGACCGGACGACAGTGGTCCCCGACGAGGGTCATCTCCAGTTCTGCCCCGAGTGTCGGCGGCCGGGCCCCGAAGCCCGGGCGATCGGTGAGGTCTGCCAGCGTGCGGAGCTGCTGGAGAAGACGGACGCGGAAGAGCACGTAGTCCTCGTCGTCGAAAGCCAGTTGAGCGACTGCGCGGCCCATGCTCACCTCCATGTCTGACGCACCCCGTCCGATCGCCGTGTCGCCGCCGTCAGCCCCCTGTGGCCACCGCCCGCCACCAGGAACGCCGTACCGGTTCCGCCCTCCGAGCGCTCCGGGCGATCCACTCGGCCGGTTCGCCCAGGGATCGCCCGGACTCGATGACCTCCAGTGCGCCGTCCGCGATCTCGCCCGGGCTCTCCTGATGGGCACCGAAGTACTCCACTGCTGCCTCGGGCGCGTACTGCGCCTCGCTCAGGAAATCGACGAGGACCGAGCAACTGTGAGACCAAAGGGCGACGTCGGTGCGCACCAGCAACGCCGCTTCACCCGGCCCCGCGTGGAGCGCCGCCCAGGAGACGAACTCCGTGAAGCGGCGCACCGGCTCCGGTGGGGGCGTTTTACGCAGGTCGTCGAGAGACAGGTCGAGTGCCGGGGCGAGCTGGGCCACCAAACGTCGACGCGCCACGGCCACCCGCTGTACGGCGAACGAGAAGAATCCCACGGGCACCTCCTGCGGGTACCGCGATATCAGCAGCCCGTAGGCGGCGCACTGGGCTTCCTGAGAGTGAAAGTCCGAGAGCGCGTACGTTCTCAAGTGTTTCTTCTCGATCATGCCTTCCCGGGCCAGGGACAGGAATTCGTTCGCGCTGACATGCCGAGGAATGTTCACCCCGACAGACTCGACGAACTCGGTGACATGCACGGCGGAGACCCTTCTCTGTGGGAATGCACGACGGAAGGTCCACTTCTCCATTCGCCTTGAAAAGCAAATTTCGTGAGCGCGCGCTGACAGAGGGCGGGTCCGGTACCACACCGTCGGTTTCGCTCGCCGTGCCTCATTGCGATGCTACTCCCAAAAAATGAATCGAGCCCCTAAGGGCGCGAACTTCCTGATCCTGCCCTCGTGACCTGCGAGAACTTCGAAAAGTACCGTCCGGCTGCGCCGCACGGCCGTGAAGATTCGAGGTCCGGCACGACTAAATCGCGCAGATTGTAAATCCCGTGGACCGCGACGCGGAACTGGGCCGGGGAGTGCGCGAATGGAGACGTGTCACATACCGGCCACTTTCGAAAAGTGGCAGGCGCTGAAACACTGGCTCATTCGCAGTCTTCAAGAGCCTCAGGAGTCTCTGCAGGCTGTCCTTTCGCACACCTGACGAAAAGGCGGCTGGAAACAAGTAGAAGTCGACGCGATGCGAACCTCACGCAAGACGGGCATGTCGGTCACTGTCTCGAAAGCAGCAGATTAACATGGTGGGCTCCGGGAAAAATGGAGGTGGCCGCCGGCGTGCGGGCCGGGCACCTCCTTTTCGAACCGAGGAACGCGCATGAAACCCGAACAGCTGATAGAAGCCATGAAGCCGGACGTCGACCGGTTCGTACGCGGGAACGCGCTGATCAGTCTCGCGCGTACAGGGGACGTTGGCACCGATCACTTCAAGCGGCTACTGCTCGCGGAATTCCAGTGCCAGGAGGCTGAGCTTTCCACCTACGCACTTCTCGTGGCGCGACACCGTCATGAGAAGCCGGCCGCTCTCTTCTCCTTCATCCTGCACACGATCGCCACCGCGCGCGGCCTCTTGCGCGAGGCCGCCCCCTCGGTCGGTATCACCGACGGCGACATACCACCGGTGCCCGCCGACGAAGGCATGTTCCGGGTGGTGCGGGACCTCACGTGGATGGGCATGCACGCAGGGCCGGCCGAGGCCGCCCTCTACCTCCACACGGACCTCTCCACCTGGTGCACGCTGTTCTCCCGCATCATCGCCTCCACCCAACACCTGCCCGACGTGCCGCAACCGGTGATCACCTACATGGAGTCCTGGGGAGACAAGCCGCCACCCGAGGTGGCTGAAGGCACGCTCGAGGTGCTCCACCACGGGCTGGCGCAAGGGGAGGAGCCCGACCGGCTCCTGCACACCGCCCGGCAGTTGGGCGCTCTCATCGACCCGTACTGGACCTATGTCGCGGGCACTTGAAGGGGTGCCGTGCCCGCCGACCTTCCGTCGACCGCAGGTGTGGGACGCACCGGGCCGGAGCCGTCGGTCCGCACGGACGCCGTACTGCGCCACGACCCCGCTTCGCGGGAACTGACGAGTGACAACCACGCGGGAGCTCACCCGGAAGTACTCGCCGCGCTGAGCCTGGTCAGCGGTGGCCACCAGAAGGCGTATGGGGAGGACGCCTACACCCAGCACCTGGAGGAGACGTTCCGCCGCCATTTCGGGCCGGACGCCCAGGTCTTCCCCGTTTTCAACGGGACGGGCGCCAACATCATCGCGCTGGAAGCCGTCACCCACCGTTGGGGTGCGGTGGTGTGCTCCCAGCAAGCCCATCTACATGGGGACGAGGGTGGTGCGCCGGAACACATGGCGGGCGTGAAACTGCTCACCTTTTCCTCGGAGGACGGGAAACTCACTCCCTGCATGATCGACGACGCCGTCCAGGCGGCCGGGGACGTACACAGTGCGCAACCCCAGGCAGTCTCCTTCGCCCAGTCCACCGAACTGGGCACCTGCTACACCCTGACGGAACTCCACGCCCTCACCTCCCGTGCCCACGCCCAGGGACTGGCCGTGCACATGGACGGCGCGAGGCTGGCCAACGCCGCGGTGTCCCTGGGAACTGATCTAGCTGCCTGCACCACGAAAGCCGGGGTGGACATCCTGTCCTTCGGCGGAACAAAGAACGGCCTGCTTTTTGGCGAATGCGTGGTGGTTCTCAACCCCTCAGCGGTCGCCGGCGTCCCCTACCTGCGCAAACGGTCCACACACCTGGCCTCCAAAATGCGCTTCTTGTCGGTCCAGTTCGAGGCACTGCTCGAAGGAGATCTCTGGAAGCGCAATGCCACCCGCGCCAATGAGATGGCCAGGCGCTTGAGTGTCGTGCTCTCACAGGTCGAGGGGGTAACGGTGTCCAGACCGGTCGACGCGAACGCGGTTTTTGCCCGGTTCCCGGCGCAATCTCTGGCTCAACTACGCGATCGGTACTCGTTTTACGTCAACGACGAGGAGACGCGGGAGGTCCGCCTCATGTGTTCCTTCGACACCACCGAGGGTGACGTCGAAAGTTTCGGGAACGTGGTGAGGGAGTCGACCAGGTGACAAGCCGGAAGTGAGGAAGCTCCGGGTTCTCCCTCAGCAGCTCCAGGCTGTAGTGGACCTCCGCTGCGACGCCGATCGTTGCGGTCACCCATGTCCGGGCGAGGTCTTCTCTTCGGCGGCTGCGTCGCCGGGGCTGACCGCGGTTCGGACAACGGTTTCTGGGCGGGCGCACCGCTACCCGTGGTTCGAGGTGGAGAACGGGAACCGGTGCTTCGGGCAGCCCCCAGCGTGCAGCCGGTCGCCTGGCCGGCAGCAGACGGAGGCGGTGTCGGCCTGCCGACCGCTCGTCGAGAGCAGGCCCAGGCCCAGGGTGCGTCGGTGGTCTCCAGAGCGCGACCGGCGAGCGGACCGCCCGCGAATCGAACGACCACAGCAGTGCCTCCTCCGGCGAGTACTTCTCGCCTCACCCAGCCCGTACGGTGCCCGGCTACCTCGGCCGGGGAGCGCCCGGAGCCGCCGCAGCCGTCGTGGCGCGGAACACGCTGGGGCTCAGGCCCTTGTGGCGTTTGAACGCGGCGCTGAAACCGAAAGCGTCGGCATAGCCGACGGACCTGGCGATCTGGGCGATGCCGAGGTCGGTGTCGGCGAGCAGCGCCGCTGCCTCGTCCAAGCGGCACTCGGTGAGGTAGGCGAGGGGCGGACGGCCCATCAACTGGGTGAAGCGCTTGGCGAACAGCGCCCGGGAGACACCGGACCGGGCGGCCAGGGAGGCCACCGTCCACGCCCCGGCGGGCTGGTCGTGGAAGGACTGCAGGGCGGGGCCGAGGACCGGGTCGGCGAGGCCCCGGTACCAGCAGGGCGCGTCAGCACCCGCCCTGTCGAACCAGGCGCGCAGCGTGCACACCAGGGCCCAGTCGAGGAGCCGGTCCATCAGCGCCTGTGAACCGGCCGACTGACGGGCGGCGTAGGCGGCGGCTGTCTCCAGCCAGGCACACACCTCGGCGTCCCCCTCGACCACCAGCACGGGTGGCAGGGCTCGCAGCAGCCGCTCGTGGCGGTGGCCCGAGGCGCGGTAAGCGCCCACGATCAGCGCGGTCGCCTCCTTCGCGTCGGCGCCCCACTGGATGCCGCCGACTTCCTGGGCGGAGCACTCGTCGTTCGGGGTGGAGCAGGCGATCTCATGAGTGGCATGGGGACTGTGCACGGTGGCGGGGTGGTCCGCGAGGTGGAACGGTTCGGGGCCGCGCACGAGGGCGGTGACGCCGGCACCGACCACCTGCTCGGTTCCGTCGGGCAGCAGCAGGGTGCCGCCGCCCCGCAGCACACCGATCATGGTGAGCGGCGCGTCGTCGGCGAAGCGGATGGTCCCGGGCACGGTCAGTAGCGCATGGCTGAAGACCGACCCCTCGGCCCGGATGCCGCTCAGCAGCGAACTCAAAGGATCCACGGAAGACACCGTAGACGATCTCCTATGTTTCGCAGCGTATCTCCCATGGATCATCTAAACCGTCGCGGCTGTACTGGACTCATCGCAACCGACCGAGACCAGCCGGGAGTCACCGTGCCGCAGCAGGACAGTCACGCCAGAACAGCCCTCGTCGTCATCGCACACCACCGCCCCGATTCCCTCACCGCGCACACGGCCCGCCGCGCCGCCGCCCGGCTCGAAAACGCCGGCTACCGCGTCGACCTGCTCGACCTCCACGCCGAGGGGTTCGACCCCCGTATGAACGTGGCCGACCAGCCGGAGTGGGGCGACCGGGACAGGAAGTACTCGGACGAAACGCACGCCCACATGCGGCGCCTCCTCGACGCCGATGTGGTCGTCGCCGTCTTCCCGGTGTACTGGCAGAACGTGCCCGCCATCCTCAAGGGCTGGATCGACCGTGTGTGGAACTACGGGTTCGCCTACGGCCGCAGCACGCCCCGACTGGCCGGCAAGCGCATCCTGTGGCTGGGGCTGGCCGGCGCCACCGCCGACGATCCCGTCACGGAGGGGATGAGGACCGTCCTCACCAGCCTGAGCGAGGGCATCGCGCACTACTGCGGCTTGTCGCACTCCACCATCGGCCTGCTCTCCGACGCCGACGGCAGACTGCTGGTCGGCGACGCGGTCGCGGGCGCCGAGCGAGAGGCGCACTACGCGGCCTTCGATCAACGCGCACGGGAGTACGTGGAGAAGTTCCTCGCCGAGGAGACCGTGACGGCCTGACCGTCGGAGCCCGCGCAGCCGCCCCCGGGGGCGGTCGGCCGGTCCGGCGGTGCGGACCGGCCGGCCGGCTCCCCCTCGGCCGGACGGGGACCTGGCCGGCGTCGGCCGCTTCCCGCCCCTCGGAACCTGGCTCGCCCGTCCAGCTCGCCGCGGGCAGACGACTTCCTAGGCGGTCCCGTGCGCCGCATGTACGCCCTCGTGGTCGAAGACCGGTAGCCTGCGGCTCCGGCTCGCCCCCGTCATGGCCTGCTCAGGGGTTCCAGAAGACGGTGGTGAACACGCGCTCGAAGCGTCGGGCCGCGAGGTCCTCGCGCTGGATCACCCAGTGGACGGTCGCGCCTTCCCGCTTCTCCACGTCCCTGCCGGCGTACCAGTCGGCGAGGAGCACCCAGTCGGCCACGTCGGCCGAGACGGGACCGTCCCAGCGGCCGGCGCCCACCGCCTGCGCCGCGACGGACGCCGCGACGTCGACCGGGTCGAACTCCACGATCTCCTCGTCCGCGTATCCTCCGATCTGCATCTGCGCCGAGGGCGCGATGAGGTTCCTGGTGTCCGCCCAGATCTCGACGAGTTCGGAGCAGTAGGGATGCCCGGGAAGGTATACGGCTTCCTCCTCACCGGGGGGAACGACGAACTGGTGGTGGGGGAGCGACACATCGGTCCGCGCCCGGAGCGGCCCCTCCGGATAGCTCGCGAACATCCTGTCGCACTCGGCGATGTTCGTCGGGTTCCAGGCGTGCCGATCCCGTCGCATGACGGCCGCGTCGGCTGGCACGTGGATCACGGTGCCCATGGAAGTGCACTCCCCGGTCTCGGGCAGGGCGAAGAACAGCAACCGGCCATCGGGCGGCAAGGGGAGGTCCGTCGCGCCGGCCGGCAGTGCGGCGAGGTCGACCGAGGCCACGAAGGGGTGTCCGGGGTCCGGGGTGTCGGCCGGAAGCAGCAGGGCGCCGCCGAACCGTCCCACGACCGGTCCGGTGTCGTCGTCGGACAGTGCCAGGGTGGCACAGGGACGGGCTGTGGCCAGCCACCGCTCCACATCGTCGGCCGGCACGCCTCGGGCCTCGGCTTCTTCGCGGAAGGGACGGAACCGGTCCCGTATCGCAGACGTCATGGGCGCACCGTACCGAACGAAGCGGAGGGCGGGAGACAGCGCATCTCCCCTGCGGCGCCCGCCCGTTGGCGTTCGACGACACGGCGCCACGCCGCCACGAGCAGACCCCGAAGGCACCCCCGGCGGTCGGACGGTGCCGCTCGCCCGACCGACGTCACGGGCAGCACCGTCAGCCGAACGGCAGGACCACCAGCGGAACCTGACGCAGGGCGCTCAGGGTGAGCGGGAGGCCGGCCAGAGCACAGACGGCACGCATGGTGATGGCGCTGTCGGCCTCGCCCGGCTCGAGGACTTCCTCCTCCACGGTGCCGGCGGCTTCGAATGCCGCACGCAGTTCGGCGGGCATACGGGGAAGATCCTCCTCCAGGGCGAGACCGTCGACGTCGACCCATGCGACCTGCTTGCCGTCGACGGCATAGGTGAGGCTGGCGTCCCCGTTGACGCTGAACACGCTCGTGGCCGCCATCCGTCCATCGGCGGACAGTGCCTTCGCCGCGTCGTCGAAGGTGAACCCGGAGTCGTCGTAGACGAAGGTCCACTCGCCGACGCGTCCCGCCAACAGCGCCGCGGACGATCCCGGGTCCATACCGAGAGCCGCGCACGGCAGTGACGTCCACTCGTCCGGCCTGGCGTCGGGCAGTTCGCAGGGCTGCATCAACCTCGTCTTGGCGCCGAGCCTTTCCAGCGCCTCCGCCGGTTCGATGCCGCGCACGACGTGCAGGATGTGGTTGGGGGCGTCGGAGGCCAGATCAGTGATCCATATCGGCGTTCCTTCGGGGTCGAGCGTGTGCGGCGGGAAGCCGGGCGTGGGCATCATGGACCTCTTTCCTCAGGGGCGCGGGTGGCCTCCCCGGCAGCGGTGCCGCAGATGACGCCGGGAGGACCTGCGGCTGGCAATGCCCCGATCGGGGAATGACGACGGTTACCGTAGCCCCCCCGCCCGCCGCCCCCTCGCCACAGCCCTCAACTGGACGTGTTTCGCCGCGTCGGTGGCCGGTCAGCCAGGACATGGTGCGTTCGATGCCCCACCTACGACGGCCGAGTCGTTCGCCGGAGTCGATGCCCTTGCGATCGATACGGACGCCAATGCGTTTACCCCATAGCCATCGCCGCAGGTGGGGGACGCCGTACGCCTTATCGGCGTGCAGACGCCGGGGCTTCAGGGCGCGGCTGTCATGGGTGTGGGCCGCGGAGAGTCCGACGCGTAGGGGCAGTCCGTTCGCGTCGGACAGGACGTGCGTCTTGGAACTTGGCTTGCCCCGGCCCACGGGGCTCGGACCTGCAAGTTCGCCCCTTTCTAGCCCTTACGTGCGCTGATTCGAGGACCACACGGGACAGGTCGACCAGGTCCTGTTCGTCCAGGAGCTGGAGAACCCTCTGATGCGGTCGGCCCGAGACCCCAGCTCGCGACCAGGCGGCGAAGCGGCGGTGCACGGTCGACTTCGACGCCTTGAAGCACGGTGGCGACGGTCTGAGCTGCTTCAGGCGAGGCCGTCGATCAGGGCCTCGAAGCGGCGCTCTCCGTCCCGGGTCTGCGCGCCGGCGGCCAGTGCCGCCTCTCCGCGGCGGCTCGCGTCGGGAGTGCTGAAGAGCTGGCCGAACAGTTCGTTCGCCGTGGCCAGGCCATCGGCGGTGGACACCGCTGCGGCGTCCACCGCCTCGACCGTGGCGCGGGCGACGCCGGGCGCCAGGGTGGCGATGCGGGCGGCCAGGGTGTCGACGACGTGGTCCAGCTCGGCAGCCGGCACGGCCCGGTTCACCCAGCCCATCCGTTCCGCGGTCGGCGCATCGACCAGTTGGCCGCTGAGAATGATCTCCAGCGCGCGTGCCCGGCCGACGAGGCCGGGCAGATAGACGGTGCCTCCCGCGCCCGGGATGATGCCCATCGTGTCTTCCGGCTGAGCCAAGCCGGCATGCTCACGAGCCGCGAACCGCATGTCCATCGCGGACAGCAGTTCCGCACCGCCTCCGCGTGCCAGCCCGCGCAGCTTGGCGATGGTGATCTGCGGCAGGGTCCGGATGCGTTCGTGCAGCCGCATCATCGGATTCAATGAGGGGTCCTGCTCCGAGGCGACATCAAGCGCCGCGAACGACTGAGGGTCCTCGGCTATGCGCATGTCTCCGTGCGCGATGAAGAAGTCCGGGTCCGCGCTGTCGAAAACGATCACTCGGACGTCGGCGGCGGCGGACATGGCACCCGTGAACCGGTCCAGGTCCGTCATGAGGGCGGCATCGAGCAGGTTGACGGGAGGGTTGTCGACGATCGCATACGCCACACCGTCGGTGACAGAGACATGCAGGGTCGAGTAGGTGTCGGCCATAGGGAGCCTTCCTCGCGGATCGAACTACTAGATATCTGATGTATATCTAGTAGTTCCGGTATACTGCAACGAAATCAGGTATCCCCGAGGAGACCGGCGTGACCCACATAGAGCTCGGTGACAACGGTCGACAACTGCTCGACCAGCTCTTCGACAAGTGGTCGCTACTGGTGCTGGACGCCTTGTGCGATCGCCCCCGGCGTTTCAACGAGCTTCGCCAGCACCTGCCCGCGGTCACCCCGAAATCCCTGACGGCATGTCTGCGGCGGCTGGAACGCAACGGCGTGATCGAACGAGTGATCCTGTCCACCGAGCCCGTGGCGGTCGAGTACCGCATCTCCCCTCTGGGGCGCACCCTCCAGGACCCTCTGCAGACCCTGCTGAGGTGGGTGGGCACTCACCTCGACACAGTGGACGCCTCCCGCTCCCGCTACGACCAGCGGCATACGCGCAGTTGAAGCCGAGGCCCGCGCCGTCCGTCACTTCATCGGTCGAAGACGCGCCCTGGTGAGCCGGGCTCTGGTCACAGACGGGTGATGAACCGGCCGTCGGGCAATGTGCGGAGCCAGCCGCGATCCACAAGCCTGACCAGCTTGCTGCGTAGCGGTTCCAGCTTGGACCGCACGCTGACGTCCACGCCCACCACCTCCCCGACCTCGCGGGCCATGACCGGTCCAGATGCCTGCCGCACAGCGGCGATGATGCGCTGGTAGTCCCACGGGAGCGAGTCCTCCGCCACGCCCGGTTCGCGGTGCGGGATCAGCATCACTGCTCGTCCGGCCACCTGCCCGGGCATGGGCGCGGCCGAGGCGCGTTCCTCAGCGAGCTGCCCGGTCATCCGCTCGAGGACACGTTCGGCGACGGCGAGTTCGTCCCGCTCGGCCCGCACTTCCGTCAACTGTTTGGCCGGCGTTTCTTCGAGTTCGTCCGGTTCCGCGCGACGCGCGGTGATCCGTTCCAGCAGCTCGGGATCCAGCATGGACCGGATGGTGGAAGGCCGCCCGGTCGCGGTGAGCGGGAACCGACAGATCGGCCCCTGTCAAAGCACGCGCTGGTAGCGGAGCTCAGTGAGCGTGATCCCGTCGTAGACATCGTCCTGAGCCGCACCGTCGGCCTGGTAGCCGGCCCGCTCGTAGAAGCGCCGGGCTCGTCGGTTGTCACACAACACCCACAAAGCTGATGTCTCGAAGCCCTGACCCTTCATCTGAGCGTGAGCCTCAGCCAGGAGAGTCCGGCCGATACCCTGGCCGATCAGATCCGGCGAGATGTACAGGGCGTAGACCTCACCGACCCGTTCCGGACCGGGTATCTCACCTCGATACGGCCCGAAGCAGATCCACCCCACCGGCCCAGGGTCACCGAGCGCCACAAGGTCTTGAGGCTTTCGTTCGGGTTGAGAAAACCACTGCCGCCGTTGACCGGCATCACCTTCCACCGTCATGGCATCCAGATACGTCTGGGGAACAATGCCGGCGTACGCCGCCTGCCATCCTCGGACTCGGATCGTCGAAACGGCCTCGATGTCGGCCTCGTTCATCTCCTGCACGTGCACCATCGCGCCACCGTAGTAGCACAGGTACCGCAGAACGAACCGCATTTCCCGCTGTCGGCGCCTCCTCCCACGAGAACGGCTCCTGACGAACGATCTCCTCTGCGGACACCTGCCCACGACCAGAGTGAGCATGCCGAGAATCGGTCACACCAGTTTTTTGGCCTGCGACTTCACGTTGGCGGAGGCTCAGTGGTCCGGCCTGGCCGCCCTTGCGATGGCAGTTGGCTGCTCATCGAACGGCGACGGCGCGATCGGCGAGCCCAACGGAACCGAAGGGCAGTCGGTGGCCCGCATCTTCACCCGCTGGACAAGGCACTGGATGCGGCATCGGTGCACACCGTCCAGGTGTCCGGCGGCCACCAGGTCAGCGACATCCATGCGCTGCACGGCGGCGACGATTGCATGGGCCTGCTCACCGACGAACAGGGGTTCGCCTGGCGCTTCACCAGCCTCGGCGAGCGGACCTGGATCACCCCACAGCAGCGCGGTGCGATGCTGGCTGACCGCACGGGCGCCCCAGTGGAGCCTGGGCTGTACCTGCCGGTCGCGCTCGGCTCGCCAGGCGTCGCCGGCAAGCTGACGCAGCAGCACTTCACAGTCACGAACGACGCCGAGACCCGGGTGAACGGGCGGCCCGTCTTGGCCTGAAGGCTGAGCGGGGCGGCGTGGAGAGCACCGTGTACCTCGCCACCACAGGTGAGCCGGTGCCTCTGCGGACCGTGGGCCGTGACGGGAAACACTCCTTCACGACGACTTGGGAGGAGTACGGAGTCGGTCCGAAGGTCACCAAGCCTCCGGAGTCCAAGATCCTGCCCCCTTTGTCCTGAGCCCGACTGTCGATCCGCGTCCATCTCGCCGCCCGAGGGGAACGGATCGCTCGGGTAGCCCAACTCAGGGCCTGTAACTCAGCCCGCACGTCCGCATGCGGCGGTTGACACCAGCGGCTGACCGAAGGTCAGCGGTGGGCGGCGGGCCTCAGTGAAGATCCGCCATCCTGGTTCCCGCTGGTCAGCAAGGCTGGTGTGAAGTCTCCGCGGGATACTCGTACTGGTCGGACGTGGACGGTCCGGCAACGGCTTGAGCTGGAAGTACGAGCTGAGCTGCTCCGTAAGTAACTGACCGGAACCGAGTGGCAGTTGGCCCGGCTCGACGCAGTCTGAAATGGTGTTCAGGCAGTGGGCCGAGGCGACCGACGGTGGACGCCGGTCGTCGGGCATCGTGGAGCCGGAGCCGGAGCCGGAGCCGGAGCCGGAGCCGGCAGGCATTCCCCCTCAGAGCATCGGATCGACGGCGGCCAGGGCCTCCCGGTGGCCCATGCCCAGCGCGGGCCCGCCGCACGTAACAAGAACCGGGTCAGGACAATTTCACCTTGATCATGATCGTTCTCAGCGCCAACCGCTGTACCGATGTTCCCCGAGGCCGTCGAGGCCCGCAGGTTCGGGGAAGCCGAGCGGACGAAGGACCGGGCAAGCGTGGTGACCCGCTCAGGTGCCGTCGGTCCCGAGGCCCGCGACGGCGAGCCGGAAGGCGCGGTCCGCCTGCGTCTTCGGGTCGGTGTGGTTCTCGGTGGCCAGGGCGATCCCGACGATCAGTACGAGCAGGTCCTCGATGCTGAGGTCCGAGCGGACGGCCCGGTCGTCGATGGCCCTGCGCAGCAGCGGGGCGCCGGCCTCGCCGATGGCCGTCGCGCACGAGTCCTGGGTGGCCTCGTCCTGGAGGGGCTGGTAGGAGAGCACGTCCGCCAGACCGCGCGCGGCCAGGGAGTAAGCGAGCAGTTCGCGTAGCCAGCGCACCAGCGCGGAGCGGCTGTCGGGCTCGCCGCCCAGCGTGCGGGCCTGCTCGCACAGGGCGTGGACGCGCTGTCGGAAGACGGCTTCGAGCAGGGCTTTGCGGGTGGGGAAGTGGCGCCGCACGGTGGCTGATCCGACGCCCGCGACACGGGCGATCCGCTCCAGGGACGCCTGGGCTCCGCGAGCGGCCACCTCGGCCTCGGCCACGGCGAGGATGTGCGTGTGGTTGCGGCGGGCGTCCGAGCGTCGGCCGGTCATGGTCTCCCCGATGTTGATAAGTGGCGGGCCCCGCCGTATGGTAGCCAACCATAAACGGCGGGCCCCGCCGTTTATGGTGCGCGTGATCTTCCGAGGAGATGTGCACATGACCACTGCCGCACCACCGGTCCTCGTCGCCGGTGCCACTGGCCGTCAGGGTGGCGCCGCCGCCCGCGCCTTGCTCGCGCGGGGAACACCGGTGCGGGCCCTGGTACGCGATCCGAGCACGCCGCGCGCCCGGGCCGTCGAGGAACTCGGCGCCCGCCTGTGCGTGGGCGATCTCACCGAACCGGCCACCCTGGAGGCGGCCGTGGACGGCGTGCGGGCCGTCTTCTCCGTGCAGATGCCGGCGTACACCGAGCGGGGATTCGACTTCGCCGGTGAGGTCCGCCAGGCGGACAACCTCATGACGGCGGCGCGGGCCGCGGGCGTGGAGCAGTTCGTCCAGTCCTCCACCAGCGGCGTGGGACAGCACGTCGAGGCCCCGGGCTGGGCCGAAGGACGGTGGCGGGTGATGGAGGCCCCGCTCGGCACGAAGGCCGCGATCCAGGACCGGCTGCGTGAACTGGACTTCCCCCGCTGGACGTTGCTCAAGCCGTCGTTCTTCATGGAGAACTTCGAGCCGTCCATGCGGTTCTACTTCCCGCGCGGCGTCGAAGGGGGCCTCGTCACCGTCGTCAAACCGAGCACGCACCTGGCGCTGGTGGCCGCCGAGGACGTGGGCCGAGCCGCGGCGGCCGCGCTGTCCGCCCCCGCCGAGTTCCACCGGGTGGAACTGGAACTCAGCAGTGACTACCTGACGATGACCGAGATCGCCGGGATCCTCTCCCGCGCCCTGGGCGTCCCGCTGACGGCTCCGGACATGACCGAGGAGCAGGCCCGCGCCGCCGGCATGGGCGACATGGGTGCCACGCACGAGTTCATGGAGGTGGTCGGTCAGCCGGCCCGGCCTCGGTTCGCCCGGGCGCTGGGCATCGACCTGACCAGCTTCGAGACGTGGGCCCACGAGCACCTGCGGACCGCCGCCGCCTGAGCCGGCAGGTGTGCCCGCTGCTCGGCGGGGCCGGACCGCACCGACCGGCACCGGCGGGAGGCCGGGCGCCGGGGGAGGGGGAGGTACAGGGCCGCTCGGCATGGAACGAAGCCAGCGCCTTGATCGGAACCGGCGAGCTACTGGGCGCCCCGGTCGTGCCGGACGTGAACAACTGGACCAGCGCCGCGTGCCCGCCGCGCGCGACCGCTCGGCCTTCCGGTTCGTCGGTCGCCTGTACCGTCACCTACTGCTTGAACGACCTCAACGAGCTGGTGCGTGACAGCCGTGGAGCCGTGTTCGCCGGACGCCGGCCACCTCCCCGGACGACGCGGTGCTCTTCCGCGACGTCGCCTCGTACACGCGACTGACACGCGGCCGTCATCGAAGAACCGGAATGAGTACCCGAATGCCGGTCGTTCTCGTAGACATGACTACAGGTGTAGCCCTCAACGCGGCCGGCGCCACCAACCAGGTCGACGCTTCCGTGAGTCTCGCACGCGAAGCCGCGGCCGCCGGGCTGCGGTCGGCCTGGTTCGGACAGACCTTTGGCGCGGACTCACCCCAACTCGCGGCAGTCGTCGGGCGGGAAGTGCCCGGCCTGCATGTGGGGACATCGGCGATCCCCGTGTTCGGACGCCACCCGCTGGTGGTCTCCAGCCAGGCCCAGACCGCCCAGGCAGCCACGCACGGCCGCTACCACCTCGGACTGGCGCTCGGCACCGCGCTCCTGACCGAGACCGGCTTCGGCATCCCCTACGAA
This sequence comes from Streptomyces ziwulingensis, assembly GCF_039542605.1. Lineage (NCBI taxonomy): Bacteria > Bacillati > Actinomycetota > Actinomycetes > Kitasatosporales > Streptomycetaceae > Streptomyces > Streptomyces ziwulingensis. The sequence goes on along the minus strand of NZ_BAABIG010000054.1, from coordinate 106,443 downwards.
CGCCCCATCGCCCGCCTCCGTGAATTCCTCACCGCGCTACGGCAACTCACCGAGACCGGCACCGCCGACTTCCACGGCGAACTGCTCACCGCGAAGACTCCGCTCTCCGCACGGGTACCCGGCGCCGAGGGCGGTGTGCCGTTGCTCGTCGCCGCGATGGGTCCCCAGGCGCTGCGTGCCAGCGGTGAGTTGGCGGACGGCATCCTGCCCTATCTGGCCGGGCCGCGCGCACTGAGCGAGCACATCGTTCCGGCGGTGACGGCGGCGGCGCGAGCCGCCGGCCGTCCCGCGCCCCGCGTCGTCGCCCTCGTGTACGGCGTGGTCACCGACGATGTCGACGCCGTGCGGGAGCAGGCCGCCGAACAGCTCTCCTTCTACGAGCAGTTCCCCTCCTACGCACGGGCCATCGGGCTGTCGGGCGGCCGGCGGGCCGTCGACGTCGCGGTCATCGGCGACGAGCGGACGGTCGCCGACGAAGTACGCCGGTACCGGGACGCCGGCGCCACGGAGGTGGTGTTCTCCGGGACGGAGATCGCCGGAGAGGCCGACCGGCGCCGTACCTGGGCACTCCTCGGCGAGCTGGCCGGCTGAACGCGGCACGCGGCACGCGGCGGTCGCGGCTCCCGGGGACCGGTCCGCGACCGCTCGCGGGGCGGCGCCGTCAGTACGCCACGGTGAAACGCTCACCGACGTGCTTCGGTTCCTCGATCTCGTCCACCAGGGCCACCGCATAGTCCTCGGTGGAGATCCGGCTCTCGCCGTCCGCGTCGACCAGCAGGTCGTCCAGGCCCACGCGGTACGCGCCGGTGCGCTCACCCGGGGCGATGGTGCCCGCCGGCGACAGGTTGGTCCACCGCACGTCGGTGACGGTACGCAGGAAGGCCAGCGCGTCACCGTGCGCGTGCATGATCTGGAGGGCGACGTCCGGCAGGCCCTGGGCGTCCCACACCCTCTTCCCGTCCGGGGTGCGCAGCGACCCGGCTCCGCCCACCGTGATCAGGCGCGGCGCCTCCGGGCCCAGCGTGCGCAGACCGGCCACCAGCGACTGGAAGGACGGCTCGATCAACGCCTGATGACCGGGGCCGTCACCGCCGCCGACCGCGCTGACCACCACGTCCGCGTCCCGGGCGTGCGCGGCCACCGAGGCCACGTCCAGTACGTCGCCGTCCACCACGGTCAGGGCCGGGTGCTCGACGGTCAGCTTCGCCGGGTCGCGGACCACCGCGGTGACCGAGTGGCCGCGGCGCAGCGCCTCGTCCAGGACGCGGGAGCCGATGGTGCCGGTGGCGCCGTACAGGGTGAGGGTGCTCATCGCGGAATGTCTCCTTCTGTCGTGTTCCGTCCTGCGCCCGACCGTACGCAGGCACGAAGGGGGTGGCCGCGACGCCGGACCGGTGCGACAGGGTGAAAAGCCTGACCGACGCGGCAAGGGCCGACGTCGACGCCGACGCCGGCCGCACATGGCGTTCACTCCGGTTGCCGGGGCGGCCACGCCGCCGGGCAGTCGCGGCGGGCGGCAGGCTCGCGCGTGCGGGAAGGCCCCTGTCCGGTGCCGCGGGCCTTCCCGTGCGGAACGGTTTGCGGAACGGGTCGGGACAGGTGGTCCACGATCCCCCTCCGGTACGACCCGTCCGGCATGCGCACCGCACGGTGTCGGCTGAAGCGTCGCCGCCTCCCGACAAAGGCGGTGCGGGGAATGTCGGGTGGCCGGGGGCGGTGTCGCCGCACGATGGGGGCATGGATGACACGACCCTGATATCCCGGTTTCTCCGCGACGGCTTCGTGAAGGTGGAGGGTGCCGTCGCCCCGCGCGTGGCCGCGGACTGCGCGCGGCTGCTGTGGCGGGAGACGGGCTGCGCCCCGGACGACCCGTCGACGTGGACGCAGCCCGTGCACTGGGTGGGCGGCATGGCGCAGGGACCGTTCGCCGCCGCCCCCAACTCCCCTTGCCTGCATCATGCGTACGACCTGCTCGTCGGCGCGGGACGCTGGCAGCCGCGCTACTCGCTGGGTACGTTCCCGCTGCGCTTCCCGCACGAGGAGGAGCCGGACGACGCGGGCTGGCACATCGAGGGCAGCTATCTGCCGGAGGGTGAGAGCTGGTACTTCACGAACCTGCGTTCCCGGGGCCGGGCGCTGCTGATGCTGTTCCTGTTCAGCGAGGTCGGTGAGGAGGACGCCCCGACCCGGATCCGGGTCGGCTCGCACCTCGACGTGCCGGAGGTGCTGGAGAAGTACGGGGAGGACGGGGCGAGCGGTCTGACCCTCGCCCCCGATCTGGTGGCAGCCTCCGACCACCGGCCGCTCGCCCTCGCCACCGGGTCCCCGGGCGACGTCTTCCTGTGCCATCCGTTCCTGGTGCACGCGGCGCAACCGCACCATGGGGTCCGGCCGCGCCTCATGGCCCAGCCGCCGCTGATGCCGGCCACGCCGTACGAACTGGAACGGGCCGACGGCGCGTACTCACCGGTGGAGATCGCCATCCGCCGGGGCCTGGGACGGGGCACCGGCACCCCCGGTCCGGACCGGGACGGCACCGGCCACGGCGCCGGATAGACGTGCTGCACGACCATCGCCGGCAAGCCGGGTCGTGAGGAGGGGCGGGGGGAGAGGGGGACCGGCAGGGGAAGAGGACCGTCGCGGTCGGCGAAGGACCCCCCGCCTCGCTGCGAGATACTTCGGCGGTGCGGGCGCAGGAGGGGGTGATCGTGTGATCTGGCGAGGGGAGTCCGGGGTGGAGCAGCGGTTGAGCATCGCGGTGGCGCAGCCGAGGTGCGTGGCCGGCGACGTGGCGGCCAACGCGGTGGCCCACGCTGAGGCTGTCCGGGCGGCGGACGCGCGGCTGGTGGTGTTTCCCGAGATGTCGCTGACGGGATACGAACTGGACGCGACGCCGGTGGCCCCGGACGACGAACGACTGGCGCCCATCGTCGCCGCGTGTGCCGAGAACGGGACACTCGCCCTGGTCGGCGCGCCTGTCCCGGGCCCGCACATCGGCATCCTGGCCGTGGACGCGGACGGCGCTCGCGCGGTCTACGGGAAGGTCTGCCTGCACAGCAGCGAGTCCTCCCGCTTCGTACCGGGCGAGCCCGCCGTGCTCGAAGTCGACGGGTGGCGGCTGGGGCTCGCCGTGTGCCGCGACACCGGTATCCCCGAGCATGCCGCGAGGACGGTCGCGCTGGGCATCGACGGCTACGTCGCGGGCGTCGTCCACGCCGACCACGAGGCCGAGGTGCACGGCGAGCGGGCCCGCCGGGTCGCCGCCGACCACGGCGTGTGGGCCGCGACGGCGGCCTTCGCGGGTCCGACCGGTGGCGGCTTCGACGGCACCTCCGGCCGTTCGGGCATCTGGTCGGCCACCGGCGAGCTGATCGCCGAGGCGAGCGCCGCCCCGGACGACCTCGCGCGGGCGGTCTTCACCAAGCAGGGGTGACCGCAACCGTCCCGGCACGGGCAGCGGTCGCGTCCGGAAGCCGTGCTGAACATCGCCGGGCTGCCGGGCCTCTCGCCGCGATCGACCTCGGCGGCCCGTCTCGGAGGGGCGCCCGGGTGCTGTCCGCGTATCGAGAGCCGGGTTCGCTCGTTGGTCGGTATGCCGTCCGGGCCGGTCCGGCCGGGGGCGGACTGTACGGGCGCCGGGAGTGGTCCCGGATGAAGGAGACGTCATGGGCACGGAGACACGCGGTACGGGCAGTGGTGCGGGACGTACCGGTATGCGGGTCGCGGTACTGGGCGCGGCGGCCGGGGCGGCCCTGCTTCCGGCCGGTGCCGCTCACGCGAGCGTCATCGGGGTCGGGAACGCGGTGTTCGGCAACACCTGCGTCACGCAGGGCAGCGCCGGGGCCGCGGGCGCCACGGTGGCCGGGAGCGGACTGGGGACCGGCAACGCGGCCGGTCTGCCGTTGAGCCTGCCGCGCAACCGCTGCGGCAACAGCGGCATCGTCTGCACCGCCCTGTTCCGCTCCAGCGTGTGAGGGGGCACGGTGAGCGGCGAGTGTCCGGCCCGGCGCCGGTGAGCGGAGCGGCGGCGGATACGCCGGTGGCCGAGCGGGCGGTGGAGGCGATGCTGTCCCTGAGCGGACGGACGCTGCCCCTGCTGCGGAGGTGGGTGGCCTCGGCTCCGGACTGCGGGGTGGCGCGGGGACTGCTGACGCTGGCGACCGGTGACCGCCTGAGCGATACCGTGCTGAAGGAGCAGTTGGTGATCGCGCACCGGGACGCGCGGGCCGCCGGGGAACGGCAGACGAGTCTGGTGTACGGCGTGTTCCTCCACACCCACCGGCAGTACCGGCTGGCGGCCGATCACCTCGTGGGGCACTTCGCCCGGTGGCCCGCCGACGAGCTGGCCGGGCTCATGCTGGGCGTGTTCTCCTCCTGCGGGGACGCCGCCTACCGCGCGCACGGCGATGCCCTGGTGGAGCAGCAGGCGGCGTCGGCCGGTCCGGACAACTGGCCGTGGCTGAGCTGGCTGGCCTCGACCAGGGCGGAGCAGGGGCGGGCCAGGGAGGCGCGTGACCTGGCCGGGCGGGCATTGGCCCGGTACCCCCGCTCGGGCGTGGCCGCGCATGCCCTCGCGCACGCCGAACACGAACTCGGAGCCGGCCGCGCTTCCGTCGAGTTCCTGGACGGGTGGCTCCGGGCGGATCCGGAGGCGGTGCAGGTACGGCACCTGAACTGGCATGCCGCGCTGCAGTCCATCGCCGGCGGCGACTTCGCGGAGGCCCGCCGGCGGGCGGACGCGGCACTGGCGGTCACGGATGTCGGCATGCGGTCCGCGACGAACTGGCGCCTGCTGCTGGCCGGGCAGGCGCCGGCCGGCCTGAGCGACCCGGACCAGGTACGGGAGTTGCTGGCCGCACCGGGCGGGACGGCGGAGGTCTTCCACACCTTCAACCTCGCCCTGGCCTTGGCCGTGGAGGCCGCGACCGACGACCTGCACACCCTGGCCCGCCGGGCCGCCGCCGACGCACGGCCCGACTTCCGCGATGTCCTGGCCCCCGTGGTCCAGGCGCTGGCGGAGATCACCGGGGGCCGCCCCCGGGCGGCGGTGGACCTGCTCAGCGCCTTGGGCGAGAAGGCGGAGCGGATCGGCGGGGTGCGGGTGGAGCGCGAGATCATCCAGGACACCCTGGCCCGCGCCCTCGTCGACGCGGGCGAGCACGTACGCGCGGCCGATCTCCTGCACCACCGCATCGCCGACCGCCGCCACCACACCTACGAGGACCTCCTCCTCGCCGCGCGCACTCAGGCCACTCCCGACGGCCACCACCGGTCCCGCACCACCGGACAGCGGGAACTCGACGGCGAAGTGCCGCAGGTGGTGCTCCAGGGCATCGTCCGGAAAGGCGGCGGGGCCGTGGACCGTGAGACCTGAGGCGAAGCCTTCGGCGGTGGCACCGGACCGGGTCGGCGCCCGACGAGGAGACATGGGGGCCGGGACATGGAGGCCGATGTTCTCCACCACGCGGAACGAGCCGTCGGCCTCGGGGGCCTTCCACGCGGGGCCCCGGCTGTGCCGCGAGGGGGAGGGTCAACTCGCGCGCAGAGCCGGGTAGTCGGTGTAACCCTCGGCGCCCGGCGTGTAGAACAGCGCGGGCCGCGGCTCGTTCTCGGGGTGCTCGCCCTGCCAGCGCTCGACCAGGTCCGGGTTGGCGATGACCGCGCGGCCCACGGCCACGGCGTCGGCGTGAGCGGCCTCGATCAGCCGTGTCGCCTCCTCGCGCGTGGTCGGCGAGGAGAAGCCGCTGTTGGCGATCAGCTTGCCGCCGAAGCGCCGGCGCAGTTCCTGGACCAGGTCGCCGGCCGGCTCCTTGTGCAGTACGGAGAGGTACGCCAGGCCCAGGGGGCGCAGCCGGTCGAGCAGGGTGCCGTAGGTGGCCAGGACGTCGTCCCGGTCGGTCTCGAAGGCGTCCTGGATGTTGTGCTCCGGCGACAGCCGAAGCCCGACCCGGCCGGCGCCCACGGCGTTCGCCACCGCGGTGACCACCTCGACGACGAAGCGGGCCCGGTTCTCGGGCGAGCCGCCGTACTCGTCGGTGCGCCGGTTGGACGCCGGGGAGAGGAACTCGTGCAGGAGGTAACCGTTGGCCCCGTGGATCTCCACACCGTCCACCCCCGCCTCGATCGCCCGGCGAGCGGCGCCGACGAACTCGTCGAGGGCCTCGCGGGCCTCCTCGACGGTCAGCGCGTGCGGCACCGGGTAGGGCTGCTTGCCCTTCTCCGTGTGCGTCTCGGCGTCGATCGCGATCGCACTGGGGGCGACGACGCGGCGGCCGCCGTTGATGTCGGGGTGAGTGGCGCGACCGCCGTTCATGATCTGCATCACGATGCGGCCGCCGCGAGCGTGCACCGCCTCGGCGACCCGCCGCCAGCCGGCCACCTGCTCCTCGGTGACGATCCCCGGCTGCCCGACGAACGCCCGCGAGGCGTGGCTGGGGTAGGTGCCCTCGGCGATGATCAGTCCGACGCTCGCCCGCTGCCGGTAGTGCTCGACCACCAGGTCCCCGGGCACGCCGGAAGACCCGGACCGCGAACGGGTCAGCGGAGCCATGACCACCCGGTTGGCGAGTTCGAGGTCCCCGAGGGAGACCGGCTCGAAGAGTGAGGACCCGGAAGAAAGCGGTGAAGCAGGCACAGGTTTACAGACCTTCCAAAAATACCGAAACATGGACAAGCGGCCCCCGTCCTGTCAGCCTAACTCATGTACGCATCATCGTGAACATGAGTATGGCCGAGCGGTATCCTCCCTCCATGGCCAGCCGTACGTCCTCCCCGCTCACGCACCCCGACGAAGCCGACTTCGACCTGTTCAAGATCATGGGCGCGCTGGCCGACCCGGTCCGACTGGGCATCGTCACCACCCTGGCCGCCAGCCCCGGCCTGGCCTGCAGCGGCTTCTACCAGGAAGTGGCCCGGTCGGCCCTCACCCGGCACTTCCGCGTCCTGCGCGAGTGCGGCGTGCTCCGGCAGCACGACGTCGGCACCCGCCGCATCAACGCCCTGCGCAAAGAGGAACTGGACCATCGCTTCCCCGGCCTCCTCGACATGGTGATCAAGGAAGCCGCCGCCCGCCCGATTCCCGTGCCGGACGCCGAGGGCGCCTGACGGTCGCACGCTCGCCCGCCCCGGCCGCCCTGGCAGCCTTGGCCGCCCTGGCGGCACGGGCCGGTCGCCCCACCCCGGCCGTCCGACCCGGCCGTCCCGTCCGACGGTCAAAGCCTGCCTGACGCCCACGGTTGCCCCATCGGCTTATCGGGCTGTCGTACGAAGGCTCATACCAGAGCGGGACGTCGTACGGGGGACTTTGCCAACTGCTCCTCTCAGGCGGGGCGCAGCCGACTACTGTCAGTGTCGGTCGGGTGACGCGGACGGACCGCCGGTCACCGCCGACACCGCGATGGCGCCTGCCCGCGTGGCGCACCACGCGCGAGCACCCAGCCCCACGGACCAGTACGAGGACACCGATGTCTCACCTCCGCCCCCCGGCCGCCCGCGCAGACCGCCGTGAGGGCGGGCGGCACGGGCGGCCGGCCAACCGCACCGAGCACGCCCTGCCCGAGACGCACATACGCTCCCAGTTGCTGCGCCTGGCCGTGCTGCCGCCGATGGCGGTCGCCCTCGGCGCCTCGGCCGTCGTCCTGTTCACCGTCCGGTCCAGCGCCTCCCGGCCCGGCCCGCTGCTCTGGGCCGTCGTGGCCGGCGCGGCATTCGTGACCCTGGCCGCCGTGGTCGTCGCCGCCATCGCCGCCGAGCGGGCCGCCCGCACCGTGCGCGACCGCGTCGGCGCGCTGCGCCGCAGCACCGCGCGCCAGGAAGCCGAACTGCGCGCCCTGGTCGACACCCTGCGCCGCGGCGAGGGCGTCTCCCCGCGCACACGGCACGCCGGACCGCCGGCCGACGCCGACGACTTCGACCTCCTCGCCGGTGACCTGGCCCGCGCCCACGACGGGGCGGTCGCCGCCGTCGTGCAGGCGGCACAGCTCTCCAGCCAGGCGGGCAGCGAACAGAAGCTGGAGGTCTTCGTCAACCTCGCCCGGCGCCTGCAGTCGCTGGTGCACCGGGAGATCACCCTCCTCGACGAGCTGGAGAACGAGATGGAGGACCCCGACCTGCTCAAGGGGCTCTTCCACGTCGACCACCTCGCCACCCGCATCCGCCGGCACGCCGAGAACCTCGCCGTCCTCGGCGGCGCCGTCTCCCGGCGCCAGTGGAGCAACCCGGTCTCCATGACCGAGGTGCTGCGCTCTGCCATCGCCGAGGTCGAGCAGTACTCCCGGGTGCGGCTGGTGCCGCCCGTCGACGGCACCCTGCGCGGCCACGCCGTCGCCGACGTCATCCACCTGCTCGCCGAACTCGTCGAGAACGCGACGGTGTTCTCCGCCCCGCAGACACAGGTACTGCTCCGCGCCAACCTCGTCACCTCCGGGCTCGCCGTCGAGGTCGAGGACCGCGGCCTCGGCATGCCCGTCCGTGAGCAGCACCGCATGAACGCCCTGCTCGCCGACCCCGACCAGGTCAACGTGGGCCGGCTGCTCGCGGACGGCCGCATCGGGCTGTTCGTCGTCTCCCAGCTCGCCAAACGGCACGGCATCGGCGTCCGTCTGCAGACCAACATCTACGGCGGGGTGCAGGCCGTCCTCGTCGTGCCGCAGGCCCTGCTGGGAGCGGCGCCGGAGGTCATGGCAGCGCCCCCCGACACGGCACCGGACCTGCCCGCGGCTCGGCCGGGCGCCCCCGGCACGCCCACGGTGCCGGCGAACTCCACCGGGGGCGCGGGGACCGGCGTACCGGCGCGGCTGCCCGCGCCCCTCCCCACGCCCACCTCCGCACCCACCTCCACACCCGCACCCACACCCGTACCCACCCCCGGTCCCGCAGAGGGCACCCGGCCCACCGCGGCGACCACCCCGCCCAGTACGGCGGTCCCCGCGACCGTACCGACCACCGCGCCGCCCCACCCCCCAGCGCCCGGCACCGGCCCCGCGCCGCTGCCCGTGCGCGGTGCCCGTCCCGGGCGGGCCAACCCGGCCGAGGCCGTGCCCGGTGTCCGGGCCGACGAGCGACGGCTGCTCGCCGAGCACGCGAGCACCCCGCCCGTACCGCGGCACGCCGCCGTGCGCGGCACCATGGGAAAGCCCCAACTGCCGCGCCGCCGCGCCCAGGAGCACCTCATGCCCCAACTGCGCGAAGGGCCCGTCCCCCGCCAGGACACCGGTCAGCTCGCCGGTCACGACCCCGGCCTCATGGCGGCCTTCCAGCGCGGCATCGGTCTCGCGGAGGCCCGGCAGCGCCTGGAGCCGGAGGCCGAGCCGGGACCGGCGGGGCACGCCCCGGCCGCCCCGGGCACCGTGTCCCGTACGACCGAGGCGAGGCCCGCGCCCGCGGCCCGCACCGACCACACCACCCGGCCCGACGGGAGCGCACCGGCGGGATGACCAGACCCGAGCCCCACCCACCCCTGCCCACCCACCCCTCCGCACCCACCCACCCCGGCGCACCCACCCCCACTGCCCCCCGCGCTCCCGCAGACCTTCGTACCCCAAGGAGTCGATCCACCATGGTGAGCGATGCCCCCACCGGCCATGTATCCGATCTCGACTGGCTGATGAGCGGCCTCGTGCAGCGCGTGCCGCACACGAGCAGCGCGGTGCTGCTGTCCTGCGACGGACTGGTGAAGTCCGTCCACGGCCTCGACGCCGACAGCGCCGACCACATGGCCGCGCTCGCCTCCGGCCTGTACTCCCTCGGCCGCAGCGCCGGCATCCGCTTCGGCGACGGCGGGGACGTACGCCAGGTCGTCGTCGAACTCGACTCGACCCTGCTGTTCGTCACCACCGCCGGCTCCGGCACCTGCCTCGCCGTGCTCGCCGGCCGCGAGGCCGACGCGGCGGTCCTCGGCTACGAGATGGCGATGCTGGTCAAGAGCGTGCGCCCGTACCTGGTGACCGCACCCCGCCACGCCGTCGAATCCTCGGCGTTGAGGTCTTGAGCGTGACGACGGCCGGCGACGGGCCCTGGCTCGACGAAGCGGCCGGACGGCTGGTACGCCCCTTCACCGTCAGCAACGGCCGGACCCGGCCCACCGTCGCCCTCGACCTGATGTCGCAGGTGCTGGCCACCGGGGGCGCCCCCCTCGGCTACCTCGGTCCGGAGCACGCGCAGGTGATCGACCTGTGCCGTGCTCCTCTCCCGGTCGCCGAGGTGGCCGCCCATCTGAGGCTCCCGGTCGCGGTCACCAAGGTGCTGCTGTCGGACCTCGTCGACTGCGGCGCGCTGACCACCGGGCCACCCGCCGCGTTCCACCACAACCCCACGGACCGGGCCCTTCTGGAGGCAGTGCTCGATGGACTACGACGACAGCTCTGACTACGACGCGGCCGACGCCGAACCGTTCCCCACCGCGCTGAAAATCCTGGTGGCGGGCGGTTTCGGGGTGGGCAAGACGACCCTCGTCGGCGCGGTCAGCGAGATCGCGCCGCTGAGCACGGAGGAACTGCTCACCACCGTCAGCGCCGCGACCGACAACCTCGACGGAATCGAGAACAAACTCGAAACCACCGTGGCCATGGACTTCGGCCGTATCACCCTCGACCCCGAACACGTGCTCTACCTGTTCGGCACGCCGGGCCAGGAACGGTTCTGGTTCATGTGGGACGAACTCTGTGAGGGCGCGCTCGGCGCCGTCGTCCTCGCCGACACCCGACGCCTGGAGGAGTCCTTCGCCGCCATCGACTTCTTCGAACAGCGCGGACTGGCCTTCATCGTCGCCGTCAACGAGTTCGACGGCGCCCACCGCTACGACACCGAGGAGGTGCGTGCCGCCATGGACCTGGCCGAGGGGATTCCCGTGGTGCGCTGCGACGCCCGGATCTCCAGCTCCGGCGTACAGACCCTGCTGACCCTCGTACGCCATCTGATCGCCCACACGCCGGCCGCCCCCACGGGGTACGGCGCCCACATGTGACCGACGCCGACACCCCTGGGGAGCCGCCCATGACGTACGCCCACACTGCCGGAGCCCGCCCGTGAGCCACGACCCGCCGCTGAGCGACCCCCCGCCGCTGAGCGCCGCCTCGCCGCTGAGCCATGCCCCACCGCCGCACCACGCCGCGCCGCCGGGTTACGACCCGCCGCGCCCCGCCGGACGGCTGCTGCTCACGCCCGAGGACACCGAGGCCCCCGCCCGGGTGCGGCGGCTGCGCCGGCTCGGCCTCGGGGAGCGCGTGGAACCCGCGCTCGACGTCTTCGCCGGCCGTCTCGCCGAGGTCACCGGGGCCCCGTACGCCATGGTCAACTTCCTCGTGACGAACGGGCAGTTCTTCGCCGGACTGCACATCCCGCTGTTCCCCCCGGTGGTGCGGGCCGACGGCACCGGTCCCGAGTTCGGGCGCGTGCACCCCCGCGACCACGGCTTCTGCCCCCATGTGGCCGCCCGGCGCAGAGCGCTGGTCCTGGAGGACGTCCGCGACTACCCCCGCTTCGCGGGCAACCCGGTGGTCGACGAGTTCGGCATCCGCTCCTATCTCGGCGCCCCGCTGATCGACAGCACGGGCACCGTCCTCGGGACGGTGGGCGCGGCCGACGTACAGCCCAGACCCTGGGGGAAGGCCGGGCTGGAGACGATCAAGTCGACGGCGGCGGAACTCGTCGGCCGTATCGAACGCGCGGCGGACGACGGCCTGCCGCTGTGAGGCCCCCGGCCCGGCACGTGCCCCGAGACCGACGCGCTCCTTCGGACCGGTGCACTCCCTCGAACCGGTGTGCTCCTTCCAATGCGAACCGGTGCGTTCCTCCGGACCGGTGCGCCCTTCGGACCGGTGTGAAGGAAAGCTGCGGCGCGGGTTAAGAAAACCTCGATGGACTTCGCGTGACGGCGTAGGGCAGATTGCTGTGTGATCCCCCTCTCGCCCCGGACGCGGGCCGCTTCGGCGTACCCGGGTGCCGGGGCCGTACCCCGTCAGGAGCCGTAGCGGTGAAAGCGCTGGTCAAGGAGAAGGCGGAGCCCGGTCTGTGGCTCGCGGACGTACCCGAGCCCGCCGTCGGACCCGGTGACGTCCTCATCAAGGTGCTGCGCACCGGCATCTGCGGCACCGATCTGCACATCCGGGCCTGGGACGGCTGGGCGCGGGGGGCGGTGAGCGCCCCACTGGTCCTCGGGCACGAGTTCGCCGGCGAGGTGGTCGCGACCGGCCGCGACGTCACCGAGGTCGCCGCCGGCGACCTGGTGAGCGGCGAGGGCCACCTGGTGTGCGGCAAGTGCCGCAACTGCCTGGCCGGGCGCCGGCATCTGTGCCGGGCCACGGTCGGCCTCGGCGTCGGCCGCGACGGGGCGTTCGCCGAGTACGTGGCCCTGCCCGCGGCCAACGTGTGGGTGCACCGGGTCCCCGTCGACCTCGACGTCGCCGCGATCTTCGACCCGTTCGGCAACGCCGTGCACACCGCCCTGTCGTTCCCGCTGGTCGGCGAGGACGTCCTGGTCACCGGCGCCGGACCGATCGGCCTGATGGCCGCCGCCGTCGCCCGGCACGCCGGGGCCCGCAACGTCGTCGTCACCGACGTGAGCGAGGAGCGGCTTGTGCTGGCCCGCGAGATCGGCGTGAGCCTCGCGCTGAACGTCTCCGCCGCGACCATCGCCGACGGGCAGCGGGAACTGGGCCTGCGCGAGGGTTTCGACATCGGCCTGGAGATGTCCGGCCGGCCCGAGGCGATGCGCGACATGCTCGCCAACATGACCCACGGCGGCCGGATCGCCATGCTGGGCCTGCCCGCCGAGGAGTTCGCCGTCGACTGGTCCCGGATCGTCACCTCCATGATCACCATCAAGGGCATCTACGGCCGGGAGATGTTCGAGACCTGGTACGCGATGTCGGTGCTGCTGGAGGGCGGTCTCGACCTGGCCCCCGTCATCACCGGCCGCTACGGGCACCGCGACTTCGAGGCGGCGTTCGCCGACGCGGCGAGCGGCCGCGGCGGCAAGGTCGTCCTGGACTGGACCGCGTAAGGCCCGGGCCGGCCCTGAGGGCCGACGACCGTGCAAGCCCCCGGCGACACCGCAAGCCCCCGGCGACACCGCAAGCCCCCGGCGACAGTGCAAGCCCGCCCACCCCGTCCCCGCCTCCCCAGGAGTACTCCCGTGTTCGACTCCGTCCGCGACGACCTGCGTGCCACCCTCGACGAGATCCGCGCCGCCGGACTGCACAAGCCCGAGCGCGTGCTCGGCAGCCCCCAGTCGGCGACCGTGAACGTGACCGCCGGCGGCCGCCCCGGCGAGGTGCTCAACTTCTGCGCCAACAACTACCTCGGCCTCGCCGACCACCCCGAGGTCCTCGCCGCCGCCCACGAGGCACTGGACCGCTGGGGCTACGGCATGGCCTCCGTCCGCTTCATCTGCGGCACCCAGGAGGTGCACAAGGAACTGGAGGCGCGGCTGTCGGCCTTCCTCGGCCAGGAGGACACGATCCTCTACTCCTCCTGCTTCGACGCCAACGGCGGCGTGTTCGAGACGTTGCTGGGCCCCGAGGACGCGGTCATCTCCGACGCTCTCAACCACGCCTCCATCATCGACGGCATCCGCCTGTCCAAGGCCCGCCGCCTGCGCTACGCCAACCGCGACCTCGCCGACCTGGAGCAGCGGCTCAAGGACGCCTCCGACGCGCGCCGCCGCCTGATCGTCACCGACGGCGTCTTCTCCATGGACGGCTACGTCGCACCGCTCGCGGAGATCTGCGACCTCGCCGACCGCTACGACGCCATGGTCATGGTCGACGACTCCCACGCCGTCGGTTTCGTCGGCCCCGGCGGACGCGGTACCCCCGAGCTGCACGGGGTGATGGACCGCGTCGACATCCTCACCGGCACCCTCGGCAAGGCCCTCGGCGGCGCCTCCGGCGGTTACGTCGCCGCGCGCGCCGAGATCGTCGCCCTGCTGCGCCAGCGCTCCCGCCCCTACCTGTTCTCCAACACCCTCGCCCCGGTCATCGCCGCCGCCTCGCTCAAGGTCCTCGACCTGCTGGAGTCCGCCGACGACCTGCGCGTCCGGCTCGCCGAGAACACCGCGCTCTTCCGCCGGCGGATGGCCGCGGAGGGGTTCGACGTCCTGCCCGGCGACCACGCCATCGCGCCGGTGATGATCGGCGACGCGGCGCGGGCCGGGCGCCTGGCCGAGCTGCTGCTGGAACGCGGCGTGTACGTGATCGGCTTCTCCTACCCGGTGGTGCCGCAGGGCCGGGCCCGGATCCGCGTCCAGCTCTCCGCCGCGCACTCCACCGACGACGTCGACCGCGCGGTGAACGCCTTCGTCGCGGCGCGCGCGGAACTCGACGCCTGACCACCGCCAAGCACCTGCCACCACGCGCCACCATCTGCCACCACCTGCCACCACCTGGGAGAATCGTCCACGTGATCGAAGCGCGGCGGCTGCACATCCTCCGGGCGGTCGCCGACCACCGCACGGTGACCGCGGCCGCCGCCGCGCTCCACCTCACCCCGTCCGCCGTCTCCCAGCAGCTCACGGCCCTGGAGCAGGAGACCGGGCACCGCCTGGTCGAGCGCGGCGCCAAGGGCGTACGGCTGACCCCCGCCGGCGAGATCCTGCTCGGCCACACCCACGCCGTCCTCGCCCGACTGGAACGGGCCGAGGCGGAGCTGGCCGCCTACGACGCCGGCCGGGCCGGCACGGTCACCGTCGCGGCCTTCGCCACCGGCATCGCGCTGGTCGTCGCGCCCGCCCTGGCACGGCTGGGCGGTACGGCGCCGGGCATCCGCATCCGCGTCCAGGACGCCGAGGGCGACGCCAGCGTGCCGATGGTGCTGGACCGGCAGGTCGACGTGGCGGTGGCCGTCGAGTACCGCGGGGCGCCGGCCGCCGACGACCCGCGCCTGACCCACCTCGCGCTGTACGCCGAACCCTTCGACGCGGTCGTCCCGGTCACCCACCGCCTCGCCGGCGCCGACGAGGTACCGCTCGCGGAGCTGGCCAAGGACCCGTGGATCGGCCCCTACCCGGGCAACCCCTGCCACGACGTGGTGGTGCTGGCCTGCGAGAGCGCCGGGTTCCAGCCCCGCCCGGAGCACTTCTCCGACGACTTCCGCGCGGTGGTCGCGCTCGCCGCGGCCGGGGCGGGGGTGGCCCTCGTCCCTCGTACCGCCCTGCGCGGCACGGATCTCACCGGCGTGGTGGTCCGCCCGGTCGACGGCGTCGCCCCCACCCGCCGGGTCTTCGCCGCGGTACGCCGGGGCGCGGCGGGGCATCCGCTGATCCGCCCGGTGCTGGACGCGCTGGAGGCGGCGGCGCCGCGGTGAGCCGTACCTGACATACGGCCCACCCGGTCCCGGCGCCCCGGACCACCTCAAGCGGCCGGGCCGAGCCGGGGGTTGAGCACCGGCACCGGTACTGGTGCTCGTGCCGGTGCCACTGCCAGTACCGGCGCCGGTGTCAGTGGCTGCGGATACGGTGCCTGGCATGCCGGTCGCCGAAGACGTACGCCAGATCGCCCTGTCCCTGCCGGACACCACCGAGAAGATCTCGTGGAGCATGCCCACGTTCCGGGTCGCGGGCAAGATGTTCGCCACGCTGCCCGAGGACGAGACCTCCCTCGCCGTGCGCTGCCCGAAGGAGGAGCGCGACGAGCTGGTGCTCGCCGAGCCCGAGAAGTTCTGGATCGCCGATCACGAGGCCCAGTTCGCGTGGGTACGGGCTCGCCTGGCAGCCCTGGACGGCGAGGGCGAACTGCGGGACATCCTCGCCGACTCCTGGCGCCAGGCCGCCTCGCCCCGCCTGCTGGAGACGTACCCCCGGCTGGGGCTGCCGCCCACCGCCTGAGCACCCGCGCCGCGGCCCCGCCCGGAAAGCCGGGCGCGACCACCGCCCTGGGTGAGGTATGGTTTTCCTGCACGTCCTGCTGGGGGAAACCCCAGGTCAGGCGGGCATCGGGACGTGGCGCAGCTTGGTAGCGCACTTGACTGGGGGTCAAGGGGTCGCAGGTTCAAATCCTGTCGTCCCGACTGGAGACAGTCGCAGGTGAGGGCCGGTTTCGGAGAGATCCGAAACCGGCCCTTCGCCGTTCCTGGAGCCGTTCGGGGACCGATCGGGGACCGGTCAGGGACCGACGGAGGCTGACGGAGGCCGACGGAGACCGATCGGAAGTCGATCGGGTCATGGTCGAGGCTCACTCGGTCACGTACATGAACAATATGCACATGGGTGTACGTCCGTGACCCCTTGTGCCACGCTCATGACAACGTCTCGATGCGAGTTGAGGGGTGTCACACGCATGGTCATGTCCCGGCGCACGGTCCTCACCACGGCGGTCACGGCCACCGCCACCGCTGCCACCGCCGTCACCCGAGCGTCACTCGCGCCACAGGCGCGAGCCGCCGACCTGCTGCCGTCGGCCGAGGTGCGCAGGACGCTGCGGGCGGCGGCGGACTACGCGGTCGAGAAGGTGCGGGCCGTCGCTCCGCAGGTGACGGGGTTCCCCGTCGGCACGAAGTTCGAGAAATGGGTCTACTCGCCGAACGGGGACTGGGTCGGCGGATTCTGGCCGGGGACGCTGTGGATGGCGTACCTGCACAGCGAGGACAGCGGGTTGCGGACCCTGGCCCTCGACTGGGCACGCCGTCTGGCTCCCCGCCAGTACGACACCACCACCCACGACCTGGGCTTCCTGTTCACTCCCTCATGGGTCACCGCCTGGCGGCTGACCGGTGACGAAGTCTGGCGGTCCGGTGCTCTGCGGGCGGCCGACTCGCTGATCCGGCGGTACAACCCGCGCGGGCGTTTCCTGCGGGCGTGGGGCCGGCTGGACGAGGCGAACAACGCGGGCCGCGTCATCATCGACACGATGATGAACCTGGACCTGCTGGCCTTCGCGAGCAGTCAGACGGGGGACGCCCGGTACCTGGACATCGCCGTCGAACACGCCCGGACCACACAGCGGCACTTCCCCCGGCCGGACGGCTCCACCCCCCACGTCTTCGACTTCGACCCGGACACCGGCACCCCGATCGGGCCCGGCACCGTGCAGGGCTACAGCCCCCGTTCGTGCTGGGCCCGTGGGCAGTCCTGGGGGATCTACGGGTTCACCACCCTGCACCGCCGCACCGGCGACCCGGAGTTCCTGGCGACCGCGCGCAAGCTCGCCGACTTCGCGATCGGCGCACTGGGCGCCGACCACGTACCCGTATGGGACTACCGGGCGCCGCAGCAGCCGCACGACATCAAGGACGCCTCGGCCGGCGCGGTCATGGCATGCGGGTTGCTGGACCTGGCCGCCGTGACGGGGGAGCGCGCCTACCGCGAGGTCGCCGTGCGGTTGCTCACGGCGCTGTCCCGGACCTGCCTGACCCGCAAGTCCTCTCGTGCCGACGCCGTCGTCGCGCGCTGCACCCGCAACCGGCCGGCCGAGGACGGGGTCGAGATCTCGCTCCCCTACGCCGACTACTACCTGCTGGAAGGCATCCTGCGCCTCCTGCGACCGGGGGACGTCGACCGGGCGATCGACCTGTCGAGCCGCTGACCCGCCGCAGACGAGGACGAAGACACCCATGGATGGACGAGGACACCCATGGACGAGGACACCCATGCGATCCGGTCCGGTCCGGCCCATGAGAGAGCGGGAGGAACCCGATATGACGGGTGACGAGAGCGGGAACACCACCGGTATCACCAGGCGCGGTCTGCTGGGCGGCGCCGCGGTCGCGGCCGCGGGCGCCGTCACGGGCGTCGTCTCGGGAAGCGGGACCGCTGCCGCCACCACGGGTGCGCCCGGTCAAGTGCCGGTGTTGTGGCGGGAGTTCACCCGTGACCCGTACCGGCATGCCCAGATCCCCTACATCGGCCGGGCGGGCTTCGGTGCCGGGGCGGCCCGCCCGCCCCGGCATCCGGTCATCGCGGACGTACGCGACTTCGGAGCCGTGGCGGACGGGCGGACGGACTGCGCTCCCGCGATCAACCGGGCCATCGCCGCCGCCGGGAAGGCCGGCGGCGGCACGGTCACCGTCCCGCCCGGCACGTTCCGCATCGACGGCCTGATCCGGCTCGGCCACTCCCACGTCGTGCTGCGCGGCGCCGGCAGCGGCCGCACGACGCTGTACGCCACGAAGAACCTCACCGAGCTGATCGGCCCGTACGGCTCCCGCTACGGCGGTGACAAGTCGTCCTGGTCCTGGGCCGGTGGCCTGATCTGGCTGGCCCCGGAGGCCCGCTGGAACTCCCTGACCGGGGCGATCAGGACCGGGGCGTGGCCGTTCGAGGGCTGGACCGGCAACCGCCGCGACGAGTGGCGCACGCTCACCGAGGTGGCCCCCGCCCGCCGGGGCGACCGGACGGTGACGGTCACGGACCCGGCCCGGCTGCGTCCCGGCGCCCTGGTCCTGCTGCGCCTCGCCGACGACGCCGCGCACACCCTGCTGGCACACATGGCCGGTGACGGGCCCGGCGCCGGGGAGTATGTTTGGACCGACAAGACCAAGCTGCTGTCCTACGTCCCCTACGAGTGGCCCGTCCGCGTCACCCGCGTCCACGGCCACGAGGTCACTCTGGAGCGCCCGCTCCCCCTCGACGTACGCCCCGAGTGGGACCCGCGGCTGACCACCCACGTACCGGAGCTGACCGGCGCGGGCGTGGAGGGGCTGACCCTGGAGGCGGTGCAGACCCCGCAGCAACCCCATCTCCTGGACCTGGGCCACAACGGCGTGGTGCTGCAGTGCGCGTACGACTGCTGGGTGGACGACGTGACGGTCCGGCACGCCGACAACGGCTTCGGCCTGGTCGCCGCCTCCGCCTGCACACTGCGCCGCACCCGCGTCGAGGGGCGCGGCTCCCACCACCCGTACTTCTGCCGCGAGGGCTCGCACGACAACCTGGTCGAGGACTTCACCATCGAGGACCGCACCACCCCGGCCCCGGCCGGCACCCAGTTGCACGGCATCAACGTCGAGGGCCTGTCCTCCCACAACGTCTGGTCCCGCGGGGACATGCGCATGGGCACCTTCGACAGCCACCGGGGCATGCCGTTCGCCAATGTGCGCACCGACATCACCGTCGACAACGACGGCCGGCACGGCGGCGACGCCAGCGCCGGTCCGCTCTTCGGCGCCCGCTTCACCCACTGGAACATCCGCGTCACCAACGGCCGCGCCGGCCTCATGAAGATCGACGGCCTGGCCCCCAACTCCGCCACGGTCGGCATCAACGAGGTCCGCGAGTTCGACCAGACCGACGTCCCCGACTTCACCGGCGACCTCCGCAGCCGGCTGGAGCTGTACGGCACGACCGGCGTGGTGCGCCCGCGCAATCTCTACGAGGCCCAGCGCGACCTGGGCACCCACACGAAACGCGATCTGGGCACCCACACGAAAGGAGACCGGCGATGAGAGCGAGGCATCGGCTGGCTGTGCTGCCTGCCGTCCTGGTGGCACTCGCCGCGGGCGCCACCCCGGCCGTCTCGGCGCCCGAGGCGAGCGCCGCACACCGCGTCCCCCGGACAGCCGTCCTCGACGGCGTCCGCCTGCAACAGACGAAACACCTTCTGGACCGCGGCGACACCCGGCTGCGCCGCGCGGCTCGGGCGCTGACGGCCCGCGCCGACGCGTGGCTGGGCCAGGGCCCCTGGACGGTCATCGACAAACCCCGCCCCGCGCCCGGCGGCGACGTCCACGACTACCTCAGCCAGGCCCCCTACTGGTGGCCCTCCCAGACGCCGGGCCCGGGCAACGAGTGGGGCTGCCCGTACGTGCAGCGCGACGGCCGGCGCAACCCCGAGGTCGACACCGGCACCGACCGCCAGGACCTGGAGAAGGTGGTCGACTCCGTCTACGACCTCGCCCTCGCCTGGTACTACACCGAGGACGGCCGGTACGCCCGCAAGGCCGGCCAGATCCTGCGCACCTGGTTCCTGGACCCCGCCACCCGCATGAACCCCCACCTCGACCACGCGCAGTTCATCCCCTGCAAGTACGACGGCCGGGCGATCGGCATCATCGACTTCTCGCAGTCGTACACCAGCGTCCTCGACGCGGTCGCCCTCCTGAACACCGGCGCCCCCGGCTGGACGGCGGCCGACGACACCGGCATGACGCGGTGGAACAAGGACTTCCTCACCTGGCTGCGCGACGGCGACTTCGGCCGGCAGGAGGACGCCGCCACCAACAACCACGGCACCTTCTACGACATGCAGCTCGCCGCCCTCGCCTACGTCACCGGCGACAAGACCCTGGCGCGGGACACCGTCCGGCGGGCCGCGACCAGGCGCCTCACGCCCCAGATCGCCGGTGACGGGAGCCAGCCCCAGGAACTGGCCAGGACCCGTAGCTGGCACTACTCGACCTTCACCCTGGTCGCGCACACCCGGCTCGCCGCGATCGGCCGGCACGTCGGCGTGAACCTGTGGGCGTACCGCGGCCCGGAGGGACAGAGCCTGTTCGGAGCCGTCGACCATCTCCTGCCCGCCGCCACCGGCACCACCGCCTGGCCGCATCCGGAACTCGAATTCCACCGGTACGCCGCCACCGACGTCGTCCACGCGGCCGCCGACGCGGGAGACCCCCGGGCCCGCGCCGCCCTGCGCTCACTGGAGGAACCTCCCGGAGGCGACCTGTGGTCACTGCGCCCGGCGCCGGAGCAACTGGACTCCATCGCCGGCTGAACCACGGCCGGCCCGGGCCCAGCTCCACGAGACCGCTGCACCGCCGTGACCAGGGCTGTTCGGGGTCGTTGTGCTGATGGACCCAATCGTTCACTCGCACACTCGGCCGGGTTGTGTCCGGTGGCCGACCTCCTTCCCCGACAGAGATGACGGACATGCGAACGTTCCTCGCTCCCAGCGCGGCCGATCTCTTCCTGCGTGATGTCGAGCGGCGAGCCGATCACCCGGACGCGGCCTCGACCATCGGGGCGGTGCTGCACCTGACCGGGGCGGTACCCGCACTGACCGACCTGCGGGAGCACGTCGCCGCCCGCATGACCCGCCTTCCCTGCCTGGTGCACCTCCTGCGGGGCCGGGGCCGCAGGGCGCGGTGGGTGCGGGCCGTCCCCGACGTGACGCGTCACGTCGGCGTACTCCGGGTGGGGAGCGGCCCCGAAGCCGTCGAGACCGCGGTGCGCGGCCTCCTGGGTGAGTCCTGGCCCGAACAGGCGCCGGCCTGGCGGGTGGTCCTGCTGCACGGGCATGTCCCCGACGGGTTCGCGCTGGTCTACCTGGCCCACCACAGCGTGCAGGACGGCGGCACCATCGTCACGGTCCTGGGGGCACTCTTCGGGCCGGGGGCGCCGGCTCAGCGGCCGACGGCGGCGCCGCGAGCACTGCCCGCCGCGCCCCGGCCCCCGCTGCGGCAGGTGCTGCGGAGCACCAAGGTCCTGCTGCGGCATGCCAGGAAGCACCATCTGTGGACCTCCCCCGGACAGCCGCTGTCGGACTGCCGCCGCACGCTGCGGGTCCGGGCCCCCGCGGCGTGGCTCAAGGCGGCGGCCCGTGCCGGTTCCGGAGAGGCCAGCATCAACGACGTCTACCTCGCCGCCCTCGGCCACGCGATCGCCGGGTGGGCGGCCACCGCCTGGACCCGCGCCGCCGACGCCCCGCTCCCCGTCATGGTCCCCGTCGACCTGCGCACGGCCGACGAGGCGACCGCCCCCGGCAACCGTTTCTTCCTGACCCGCGTCGACCTCCCGGGCGGCCCCCTTCCCCTCGCCCAGCGGCTCGCCGGCACTCCCGCGGCCACCTCGGCCCTGAAGCTGCCCGGGCACCGGGCCGTCCTGCGCGCGGCCCTCACCCGTCTCCCCGCCTGGCTCCTGAAGCGCCTCGTGGAACTGAGTACCGCCCCGGGCCGGCTCACGCTGGTCGCCTCCTGCCTGGTGATGCGCAAGCGACTGCGCTACGGCGACGCGGTGGTGGACCGGATCGATCCCCTGATGTGCTGCCCGCCGGGCGCGCCCCTCGCGGTCGCCATGCTCGTCTACGCGGGCGAGGCGAGTGTGTGCTTCCGCCTCGACGAAGCCCTCCCCGGCACCGAGAGCCTTCCCGCCCGGTGGCGCCAGGCCCTGGAGGAACTGGCGACCGCCGGTGACCGCCCCGCGAAGCTCCCGGAGGGCCCGGCGAACCCCGAGGATTCGGTAAGCCCTGAGGACCCCGGGGCCGCCACTGCCGTGGCGGCCCCGCAGCCGCAGCCGCAGCCGCAGCCGGATTGATCGCACGGACCCTAAGGTGTCGGCATGGACCTCGACACCGTCCGGACCTTCGTCGCCGTGGCCGACGCGGGACAGTTCCAGGAGGCCGCCGCCGAGCTGGCCGTCACCCAGCAGGCCGTCTCCAAGCGTATCGCCGTACTGGAACGCGGCGTCGGCGTGCGGCTGTTCACCCGTACCGCGCGCGGCGCCGAACTCACCATCGACGGGCAGGCGTTCCTGCCGCACGCGCGCGAGCTGCTGCGGGTCGCCGACCGCGCGGTCGCGTCCGTGCGGGTCGGCCGCCGACCGCTCCGTGTCGACGTGCTCGCCTCGCGCGGCGCGGCGTCCGGCCTGATGCGCGCGTTCCACCACGCGCACCCCGGCACCGAGCTGGACGTGGTGTGGCTGCTCGACATGGAGAGGGCCGTCGCCGCCGTCCGGTCCGGGGAGATCGACGCGTCGTTCCGCGCCGTCGGCGTGCCCGGCCGGCCCCTTCCCGAGGACATCGACTCCGTCCGGGTGCTCGACGAACCGCTCCAGCTCCTCACCGGTCCCGCCCACGCGCTGGCGGACGCCCGGTCGGTGCCCCTCGCCCGGCTCGCCGGGCACCGGATCTGGATGCCCGGCATCGTCCCCGGCAGCGAGTGGGCCGCCTACTACGACGACCTCGTCGCCGAGTTCGGCCTCACCATCGAGGCGACCGGGCCCAACTTCGGCTCCGACGCGCTCCTCGACACCGTCGCCGGCACCCCCGCCCTGGCCACCTTCATGGGCGAGCACACCCGCCTCGTCTGGCCCGCCGGCCACGGTCTGCGCCGCATCCCGGTGACCGACCCGGAACCCGTCTATCCGCACTCGCTGCTCTGGCACCGCGACAACCCCCACCCGGCGCTGACCGCCCTCCGCGTCCACCTCGCCGCCCTCCCGGACCGCCTCGACGCCCCGGCGACCTGGACCCCGAGCTGGGTGCTCCCGGCCAGGGACCGGGGGAACAGGGACGGCCGGCCCCCCGAGGCCGGCCTGCCGGCAAGCCAGTAGCAAGAGCCAGTAGCGAGCCGGTGGCGGGCCAGTAGAAGGCCGGTGGCAAGCCGGTGGCAAGCCACCGGCGAGCCGGCGGCGAGGAGTATCGGGCGGCTGCGGCGCGCCGGGGCGACCCGGCGAGATGCCCGATATATCACTGTCGGGTGTCCTGTCCTCCTGCCGTCCCCGCGTCCGCGCGGCCCCTCCCCGGACCCGCATGACCGCGCTGATCCTCTGCCACTTCGTGCTCGCGCTGTGCGCCGCGCCCCTCGTGAAGTGGTGGGGCACCCGTGCCTTCCTCGTGCTGGCCCTGCCCCCCGCGGCGGCGGCCGGCTGGGCGGCCACCCGGTGGAGCACCACGGCCGCGGGCGGCGCCGACACCTTCGACTGGGCCTGGCTGCCCGCCTACCGCGTGCACTGGGCGCTGCGCCTGGACGCCCTCGCCGAGCTGATGGTGCTGCTCGCCGCGGGCGTGGGCACCCTGGTCCTCGTCTACTGCGCCTCCTACTTCGACGACGGATCGCGGCACCTGGGCAGGTTCGCCGGGAACCTGCTCGCCTTCGCCGGGGCGATGCTCGGTCTGGTCCTCGCCGACGACCTCGTCCTGCTCTACATCTTCTGGGAGCTGACGACCGTCTTCTCCTACCTGCTGATCGGGCAGACCAGCGACCACAAGCGGAACCGGCGCAGCGCGCTGCAGGCCCTCACGGTCACCACGCTCGGTGGACTGACCATGCTCGTCGGCTTCCTGCTCCTCGGCCACGAGGCGGGCACCTACCGGATCTCGGCGATCCTCGCCGACCCGCCGCCCGCGTCGGCGGCGCTCTCCGCGGCGATCACCCTGATCCTCGTCGGCGCCCTCTCCAAGTCCGCGATCTGGCCGTTCAGTCTCTGGCTGCCCAACGCCATGGCCGCCCCCACGCCGGTCAGCGCCTATCTGCACGCCGCCGCGATGGTCAAGGCCGGCGTCTACCTCATCGCCCGGTTCGCCCCCGCCTTCGCCGAGGTCACGCCCTGGCGCCCGCTCCTGCTCGTCCTCGGCTCCGTCACCATGCTGCTGGGCGGCTGGCGGGCGCTGCGCCTGAACGACCTGAAACTCGTCCTCGCCCACGGCACCATCAGCCAGCTCGGCTTCCTCACCGTGCTCACCGGGGCCGGACGCCACGACACCGGTCTCGCCGCCACCGCCATGATCCTCGGGCACGCCCTGTTCAAGGCCCCGCTCTTCCTGGTCACCGGAGTCATCGACCACGCCACCGGCACCCGTGACCTGCGCCGCCTGTCCGGCCTCGGGCGGCAACTGCCCGCCGTGTGCGCGGTCGCCGTCGTCGCCGGGCTCTCCATGGCCGCCGTACCGCCGCTGCTCGGGTTCGCCGCCAAGGAGGCGGCGTTCCAGTCACTGCTGGAGGGCACCCCCGCCGACCGCTGGGCGCTCGCCATGACCGTCGTCGGCTCGGCGCTGACCACCGCCTACACCCTGCGGTACCTGTGGGGCGCGTTCGCCCGCAAACCGGGGGTCGCGGACACGGACGCGCACGCCGTCTCCCCGGCCTTCCTCGCGCCGCCCGCCGTGCTCGCGCTGGCCGGTCTCGTCCTCGGCCCCGGCGTCTCCTGGCTCCAGGGCCTGCTCGGCACCTACGCCGGGCAGTTCCCGGCGCCCGCCCACCCGTACCACCTGGCGTGGTGGCACGGTGCGGGGCTCGCCCTCGGCCTGTCCTGCGCGGCCTGGGCGGGCGGTGTGCTGCTCTTCCTCGCCGCGGGTCCCGTCGTGCGCGCCGGGCAGCTTTTCGCGTGGCGCCCCGCCGACCGCGTCTTCGGCCGGTTCCTGCTCGGCCTGGAACGCACCGCCCTGCAGTGCACCGGCTTCGTGCAGCGCGGCTCGCTGTCGGTGTACCTCGTGACGACCCTGTGCGTGGTCCTCGCCGGTCAGATCGCGGTACTCGTCGCCGACGAACCCTGGGCCGGAGTACCCGCCCCGCGCCTGTGGGACCACCCCGCCCAGGCCGGGGTCGCCGTGCTGACCTGCGCCGTCGCCCTGCTCTGCCTAGGGGTGCGGCGCCGGATGAAGGCCGTCGTGCTCGCCGGCCTCACCGGGTACGGCACCGGGCTGCTCTTCGTCGTGCAGGGCGCGCCCGACCTGGCGCTGACCCAGTTCTGCGTGGAGACCGTCTCGATGATCGTCTTCGTGCTCGTACTGCGCCGGATGCCGGTCCGCTTCGAGGAGAGCTACAGCCGGTGGCGGCGGGTGCTGCGGATGCCGGTGGCGCTCGCGGGCGGCGCCGCCGTCGCCGTCGTCGTCTGGATCATGGCCGGGCACCGCCGGGCCGGGAGCGCCGGGGCGGCGATGGTCGAGGAGACCGCCCACCACGGCCTGAAGGACGTCGTCGCGACGATCCTCGTCGACCTGCGGGCCTGGGACACGATGGGGGAGTCCGCCGTGCTCGCCGCCGCCGCGATCGGCGTCACCAGCCTCATCTACCTGCACCGCCGCACCGACAGCGCCGAGCAGCCCGTACGCCCGCTGCCCGGCGACCATCCGCACGCCGTGCTGCGCACCGCCTGGCGGGCGTCGTCGTACGAACTGGCGGGCCTGCCCAGCGGCGACGAGGGTGCCCCGGAGCGGACCTGGCTCGCCGCCAGTTCCACCCTCGCGCCCGAGCGCCGCTCCCTCGTCCTCGAAGTGGTCGCCCGGCTCATCTTCCACCCCATCCTGGTCCTCTCCGTCTACCTGCTGATGTGCGCGGAGAACCTGCCGGGCGGCGGCTTCGTCGCCGGGATGACCGCCGGCGTGGCCTTCATCGCCCGCTACCTCGCGGGCGGCCGGCACGAACTCGCCGACGCCGTGCGCTTCAAGCCGGGCCTCTTCACCGGCCTCGGCCTGTTCCTGTCCACCGGGGTCGCGCTGGGCGGCCTCGCCGAGGGCACCGTGCTGCACGGCTGGACCTGGCACGGCCACCTCCCCGTGTGGGGCGACGCCCACCTCTCCAGCGCCGTCCTCTTCGACGGCGGTGTCCACCTCCTGGTCCTCGGCGTGGTCCTGGACATCGTGCGGGCCCTCGGCGCCCGCATCGACCGCCAGATCGAACGGGCCACCGCCCAGCGCGCCCCGCGCCGAAAGGCGGGCCCCGCATGACCGTGAGCCTCGCCCTCCTGGTGACCGCCGCCGTCCTCAGCGCGGTCGGCGCCACCCTGCTGCTCACCCGCTCCCTGACCCGCATCCTGCTCGGCGCGGTCGTCCTCGGCAACGGCGTCAACCTGCTGGTCCTCGCCGCCACCGGCAGCGCGGGCGAGGCGCCGCTGCTCTACCCGCACGTCATCCGCAACCGCGTCACCGACCCGCTGCCCCAGGCCATCGCGCTCACCGCGATCGTCATCACGCTGGCCACCACCGCGTTCCTGCTCTCCATGGCCTACCGCAGCCACCAGGTCACCGGGTCCGACGAGATCAGCGACGACACCGAGGACCGGCTGGTCGCCCTGCGCGCCGAGTTCCTCCACCGGCGCGGCGAACTGCGCGACCGCTACCGCGAGGCCCGCGCCGAACCCGGCACCGACCCCGAACTGGACGCCCGCTACCGGGCCGCCCGCAAACGGCTGCGCCGCAAGGTCCGTGCGGAACGCGCCTACCAGGCCCGCGCCAACGACGTCTCGGGAAACCTCTGGAACGACATCCTCGGCGCCGACCCCGAGGACTACCGCGCCGGCCGGGAACGGGGCTCCACCGACGCGACGGGACGGCCCGCACCGGCCCCGGCCCGCTCCGCCGGGCCCTCCAACGACCCCGAGGAGAGCGGCCGCGAGCCCGACTCGCACCCCGGCGAGGACTCCTGCCACCCGCCGCCCGGCGAGGACGGCCCCGGCCAGGACGGTCCCGACCAGCCCGACGACCCCGAGGGCGCCGGCACGGAAGGAAACAGGTGAACGCGCTCGTCCCCCTCCCCGTACTGCTGCCCCTGTGCGTGACGGGCCTGAAACTGGCCGTCGGACCACGGCTCCAGCGGTTCCAGCGGTTCATCAGCCTCGCCGTGCTCGGCGCGGTCCTCGTGCTCTCCGTGATCCTCATGGTCTCCGCCGACCGCCACGGCCCGCTCAGCGTCAACCTCGGCGACTTCGCCCCGCCGCTCGGCATCACCCTCGTCGCCGACCGCCTCGCGGGCCTGATGCTCACCGTGTCCAGCGCCATCACCCTGCTCGTCAACCTGTACTCGGTGGGCCAGGGCATGGCCGACCGCGACGACCAGACCCCGGTCGGCGTCTTCCACCCCGCCTACCTGATCCTGGTGGCCGGAGTCTCCTGCACCTTCCTCGCCGGAGACCTCGTCAACCTCTACGTCGGCTTCGAGATCATGCTGGTCGCGAGTTTCGTCCTGCTCACCATCGGCGGCACCGCGACCCGGATCCGGGCCGGATCGACGTACGTGATCATCTCGCTCTTCTCCTCGGTGCTGTTCCTCGTCGCGATCGCCATGGCCTACGCGGTCGCGGGGACCGTCAACTTCGCCCAGCTCGCGGGGCGCCTGCAGGAGATCCCGCTCGGGGTACGCACCCTGCTGGAGGCCATGCTGCTGACCGTCTTCGCGATCAAGGCGGCCGTCTTCCCGCTCGCGGCCTGGCTGCCCGACTCCTACCCGACCGCGCCCGCGCCGGTCACCGCGGTCTTCGCCGGTCTGCTCACCAAGGTCGGCGTGTACTCGATGCTGCGCACCCAGACCCTGCTCTTCCCCGGCCACCGCCTCGGCGACCTGCTGATGCTCGCCGCGCTCGCCTCCATGGTCATCGGCGTCCTCGGCGCGGTCGCGCAGACCGACCTGAAACGGTTGCTCTCCTTCACCCTCATCAGCCACATCGGCTACATGGTCTTCGGGATCGCGCTGGCCGGGCGCGGCTCGATCAGCGGGGCGATCGTCTACGTGGCCCACCACATCACCGTGCAGACCACCCTGTTCCTCGTCGCCGGGCTCATCGAGCGGCGCGGCGGCACCACCGAACTCACCCGCCTCGGCGGCCTGGCGAGGTCCGCGCCGCTGCTCGCCGTGCTGTTCTTCGTCCCCGCGATGAACCTCGCGGGCATCCCGCCGCTCTCCGGGTTCATCGGCAAACTCGGCCTGATGCGGGCGGGCGTCGACAACGGCGGCGGCTGGGCCTGGCTGCTGGTCGCCGGGTCCGCCACCACCAGCCTGCTCACCCTGTACGTGATGGCGAAGGTCTGGAACCTCGCGTTCTGGCGGGACGCCCCGCCCGGGTACGACGGGGAGGACGTGGTGCTGGAATCCGCCGAGGACGAACCGGAGGACGACGAGGGCGAGGGGGAGCGGGAGCGCGAGGGGGAGGGCGGTGGCGGTGACGACGCGGGGGCGGGTACGGACGAGGGCGCCGACGAGGGCGCGGCGGGGAGCGTGCGGGCGGCGGGCTCCGGGAGCGGCCTGCCGGTGCCGGCGGGCGCCGTGGTCCCCGCCGGGTTCCTCGGCCAGTCCATCACCACCACCAAGCGGCTGCCCTGGCCGATGCTGGTCGCGACCGGCGCCGCCGTCGCCCTCGGCCTGCTCTACACCGTGCTCGGCGGCCCGCTCACCACCTTCACCGAGGCCGCCGCCACCGAACTCCTCGCCCGCACCCCCTACATCGAGGCGGTCCTCGGCCGATGAGCAACCTCCTGCGGGACCGCTCCCCCTATAGCTGGTCCTTCCGCGTGGGCCGCGGCCGGCGCATCCTCGACCTGCCGCTCATCGCCTGGCTCGCCGTGATCTGGATGCTGCTGTGGGGCACCCCGTCCTGGGGCAACCTCGTCAACGGCGTCATCGTCGCGGTCTGCCTCTGCCTCGCCTTCCCGCTGCCCGCCGTCGACCTCGGCCTGCGGCTGCGCCCGTGGGGCATCCTGCGCCTCGCCACCCACCTGCTCTACGACATGTTCTCCGCCAGCGTCGAGGTCACCCGGCAGATCTTCACCAAGGGCCCCTACCACGCGGCGGTCGTCGCGGTTCCGCTGCGGGTGCGCAGCGACCTCATGCTCGCCGCGACCGCCGTCGCCGTCTCCAACGTCCCCGGCGGCTCGGTCATCGAGGTGCGCCGGTCGACGGCCACCCTGTTCCTGCACGTCCTCGACGCCGACGACCCCGGCGAGATCGAGAGCGCCCGGCGGTCGGTGTGGCGCATGGAGGAACTCGTCGCCCGCGCCTTCGGCACCGCCGAGGACATCGCCCACGCCGCCCGGCCCGTACCGGAAGGGGACCTCTCGCCGTGACCGTCCTGCACACCGTAGAAGAGGCCATGCTGGTCGCCGCGGTCGTGATGATCCTCGTCGCGGGCGCCCTGCTGCTCCACCGCATCTGGTACGGGCCCTCGATGCTGGACCGCGCGGTCGCCCTGGACGTGGCGGCGGCGCTGATCATCGCCGGCATCGGCGTCAAGGCCGCCCACGACGGCGACTCCTTCTACTTCCCCGTGATGCTGGTCCTCGCCTTCCTCGGCTTCACCGGCTCGGTGGGCATCGCCCGGTTCATCGCGGTGCGCGACCGGCCCGCGCGGCGGCCCGACGGCAAGGAGGACCACCGGTGAGCCTCTGGTCCGAGGCGGCCGACCTGATCGGGGCGGCCCTGCTCCTCCTGGGCTGCCTGCAGAGCCTGCTCGGCGTGATCGGGATGCTCCGCTTCCCCGACGTGCTCTCCCGCAGCCACGCCGCCACCAAACCGCAGACCCTCGGGATGCTCCTGGTCCTCGTCGGGGTCGCGCTGCGGCTGCGCGACGGCATCGACCTGGGCACCCTCGCGCTGATCGCCTTCTTCCAGTTCCTCACCAGCCCGGTCGCCTCCCACCTGGTGGCCCGCTCCGCCTACCGCACCGGCCAGACGGGCTCCCGGGGCCTGCTCCGCGACGACCTCGACCCGCAGCTCAGCGACGGGGACGGGGACGGGGAGCGGCCCGGAACGTAGCGGAACTCACCGGCCGGGGGCACCGCCGGGGACGCTCTCCATGACCTCCACCAGCCGCCGCAGCGCCTTCAGCACCCACTCCCGGTCTTCGCCGAGCCCGGCCAGCAGTTCCACCTCGGCGGCGAGCTGGCGCGGGAAGAGGTCGTCCACGGCCCGCGCTCCCGCGTCGGTGATCTCGACCAGGACCGAGCGCCGGTCGGCCGGGTTCGGCGTCCGCGCGATGAGACCGCGCCGCTCCAGCTTGGCCAGGGTCTTGCTGACCCCGGCGGGGGAGAGGCCAAGGCGCTCGGCCAGCCGGCGGGCGATGACCGGCGAGGTGGCGTGCCGCAGCGGGACGAGGGCGTCGACCTCGGCGGGGGTGAGGCAGGCCCCCGCGTAGCGGGGGTCGACGGCGTGGTTGAGCAGACCGACGGCGTTCTTGAGCGCGGCCACCACCTCCATCGGGGAGGTGTCGAGATCCGGGAGCCGCGCCGCCCACCGGGCCCGGGTCTCGGCCGGGGAGGGGAACATCGGACCGCCTCTCACGCAACTTTGTTAACCAGTGAACCATTGGTTACCGTTACCGCCATGATATCCCCGTCCCCGTCCCCCTCCCATCAGAACGCCGCACCCGGCAGCCCCGACGGCTCCAGTAGTCCCGGCAGCCCCGCCGGCTCCGGCAGCCCCGCCGGTCACGACGCGTCCGGCAAGGCCGACCCGTCCGCCGTACGCCCCGCCGTCCTGGTCACCGTGCTGGCGTCCCTGACCGCCGTCGCCCCGCTCGCCATCGACATGTACGTGCCCGGCTTCCCCGCCATGGGTGAGGCGCTCGGCACGAGCAGCGCGGCCGTGCAGCTCACGATGACCGCCTTCCTCGCCGGACTCGTGGTCGGCCAGCTCCTGATCGGCCCGCTGAGCGACCGGACGGGACGCCGTGGACTGCTGCTGGGCGGCACCGTCGGCTTCGTCCTCTTCTCCGTGGCCTGCGCGGTGGCCCCCGACATCACCCTGCTGACCGTCGCCCGCTTCCTCCAGGGCGTGGCCGCCGCGGCCGGCATGGTCCTCGCCCGCGCCGTGCTCACCGACCGCTTCCAAGGCGCCGACCTGCCGCGTCACTTCGCGGTGCTCTCCCAGATCATGGGCGTGGCGCCGGTCGCCGCGCCGGTGCTGGGCGGCGCCGTACTGTCGGTCTCCACCTGGCGCGCGGTCTTCGCCGTCCTCGCCGTGATCGGCGTCCTGCTGCTGCTCGCGGTGGTCCGGACCGTCCCCGAGACCCTCCCGCCCGAGCGGCGCCACGCCGACGGCCTGGCCGGCACCTTCCGGGCGATGGGCGCCCTGCTCGGCCGGCGGACCTTCATGGGGTACGTGCTCGTACTCGCCTGTGTCTCCGCCGCGCTGTTCACCTACATCAGCGGCTCCAGCTTCGTCTTCGAGGAGATCCACGGCGTCTCCTCGACGCTCTACTCGCTGATCTTCGCCGGCAACGCGATCGGCATCCTGCTCGCAGGCGCGGTCTTCTCCCGGCTGACCGGGCGGCTGCGGCTGAACACCCTGCTGTCCGCGGGCGTCGGCGTGGTGCTGCTCGGCGCGCTGGCGCAGGTACTGCTCGTCGTCGCGGTGGGGGAGACGCTGGCCGGCACCTGGGCGACGCTGTTCGTCACCTGCTTCGGCATGGGCCTGGTCTTCCCCGCCACGATGAGCCTCGCCCAGTCGCTGGCCCGGCACGCCCCGGGCGCCGCCTCCGCGCTCCTCGGCGGACTGCAGTTCCTCTTCGGTGCCGTCGCCTCGCCGCTCGTCGGGCTGTTCGGGGAGGACAGCTCACTGCCCATGGCGCTGATCATGCTGGTCGCCGCGGTGGCGGCGGCCTGCGTCCTCGCCGGACTCGCCCGGCCCTGGCAGGGGCACGGCGAACCGGAGGGCGCCGGGCCGGCCGGCCGCTGAGCGCTCGGGCCGGGCCGGCCGGGGTGCGGTCGCGCGGTCAGAGCACGCGGCCCACATGTGCCAGCGCCTGCTTCAGCAGCACCCCGTGGCCGCCGGGCATCTCGCTCGCCAGCTCCGGGGACAGCGCCTCCTCGGGGCTGAACCAGACCAGGTCGAGCGCGTCCTGCCGGGGCCGGCAGTCGCCGGTCACCGGCACCACGTAGGCGAGGGAGACCGCGTGCTGCCGCGGGTCGTGGTACGGCGTGACCCCGTGCGTGGGGAAGTACTCGGCCACCGTGAACGGCTGGAGCGCGGCCGGCACGCGGGGCAGCGCCACCGGGCCGAGGTCCTTCTCCAGGTGGCGCAGGAGGGCGTCGCGGACCCGCTCGTGGTGCAGCACCCGGCCCGAGACGAGGTTCCGGCTGACCGTGCCGTCGGGTCCGATGCGCAGGAGCAGACCGACGCTGATGACTTCGCCGCTGTCGTCCACGCGCACGGGTACGGCCTCGACGTACAGGATGGGCATGCGGGCGCGCGCCGATTCGAGTTCGTCGGTCGTCAGCCAGCCCGGCGTGGTTTCGGTCATGTCAGACATCGCTTGATCATACTTTCCGTCGCCCTCGCTGCCCATGTGCCGCTCCATGACAGCACAATTGTGAGCTGTGCCACGCCGGGTCCGGCCGGGCGGCCGCTTCAGTCGAGGGTCTCGGGCGTGGGCGCGGGTGTGCGGCCGGCCAGTACGTCCTGAAGCCGCTCGGTGCCGTCGCTCGCCCCCTGCCGGACCGAGTCCCGCGCACCGCCGTCGAGTCCGCCGCCGGTGACGGTGAGCGCGCTGTCCCCGACCCGTACGGCGGCGAGGTCGAGGGTGAGGGTCGCGGGGTCCCCGGCGGCGGTGCCGTCGACCGTCAGGCGCAGTCCCTGGCGCGCGTCGCCGACCTCGGGCACCGACTCCTCGATCACCTGCACGGTGCGCTTCTTCTTCGCGGAGTCGGTCGCGGTGAACTCGTCGCACGCCACCGGCAGCGACTTCAGCCAGTCCATGGAGTCGTCCAGCGCGGCCCGGTCGTAGCCGGCGACCTGCTCCAGCAGCCGGGAGCCGCCCTGCTGGAAACCGGCGAGCGCGGAGCCGCCGGACGGTTTCCCCAGCAGGTCGTCGCGATGCCTCCTGGGGACGTGATGCGTCCGCCCAGCGCATCACCGCCCCCGGGGCGGCACCAGCGCACGGGGGCGTTCGGGTGAGCCCGCGCGCGGTGCGCGGCAGGGCGGTGCCGCCCGTTGCCGGGTGTGGTCAGCCGGCCCGTCGCAGGGCGTCCTCGGCGACCTTCTTGTCCAGCGAGGCACGGACCAGAGCGGCGGCGAGCACGGCCGGGTCGGTTCCGCCGGCCGCGGCCAGCAGCCGGTCGGGGTCCTCCGGCAGGCCCAGCCGGGCCGCACCCTGGAGCGCCTTGCGGTCCAGGTAAGGGGCGGCCTCCGGCCACACCCGCTGGACCTCGCGCAGGAAGATGTCGGCCCCGGTGGGGCCCACGCCGGGGAACTCCTGGAGCAGCCCGCGCAAGCCGGGCACCGCGCCGTCCGCCTCCGCGCGCAACCGGCGCAGGTCACCGCCCCAGCGCGCGTTCAGCGTCTCGGCCGCCACGCCGAGCTGGGTGGCGGTGCGCTCGTCGTAGCGCCGGTAGCCGCCCCGGCCGAGCGCGTCCACCCGCGCCTGCCAGGTGGCGCCGGCCATCCGCCGCGGATCGCGCAGCCCCGCCTCGTGCAGGGCGCGGGCGGTGGCCACCGCGACGGAGCCGCGGATGCGGGCACTGAGCAGATGGGCCAGCACCAGCAGCCGGTACAGCGGCTGCGGGGCGTCCGTCAGCTCGATGCCCGCTTCCTCGGCGTACGTACGACCGTGCGTGCCCACGAGTTCCCGTACGACGCGCGCGTCACGGCCGGCGGTCATCGGGTGCTCCTCCCGGTCCGCCCGGAGCCGGATCAGTCCTCGCGCGGCCAGTTCTCGGCGTCGAACATCCAGCGCTGCTTCTCGAGTTCGGCGGTGATGCTGATCAGCAGGTCCTGGGTGACCGGGTCCGGCTCGTCGGTCGCCTTGATCCGCTCGCGCAGCCGGGTGATCGCGGTCTCCAGCGCCTCGACCATCAGCTTGACGGCGTCGGTGTCGCGCACCCAGCCGTCCTTCGGGCCGGGCAACGTGAACTGCGACGCGACGGTCTCCGGGCGGCCGTCCGCGGGAATCCCCAGCGCGGAGGAGCGCTCGGCGACGGTGTCCGCGAAGTCCCGTGCGCTGGTGACGACTTCGTCGAGCTGCAGGTGGATCGAGCGGAACCGCGGCCCGACGATGTTCCAGTGCACCTGCTTCCCGATCAGGGAGAGCCCGAGAAGATCCACGAGCGTGCTCTGCAGCGCGTCCCCGGTGACCTGGCGGGCCGATTCGGGGATCGTGCTCTTCACGACAGTCATGAGGTCTTACTCCTTGTGGCGTCGACTCGTTGACACGGAGCGGTGCGTGGCGCCGCGGCCCGCGGGTTCCCTCCCGGACACGGGCCGGTCACCGGGTGCCGGCCACGGACGCGTGCGGCGGGGATGTCACACCGGGCCGGGGCCGTCCCCACCGGGAAGGGCGGGTCGGGGTCCCGGGGGTCCTGTCGCGGACGGGCCGCGCGGCGCAACCACTCCATGGCAGCCCGAGTGCCCCGGCCGCACCAGCGCAAACACCCGTACCGCCCACCCGTACCGCCCACCCGTATGTCTCGGCGCACCTGCTCCCGTGCGGTCAGCGTGCCAGGACGCCGTCCAGGAACCCGGTCAGGTCGGCCAGTACCTCGTCGCGGTTGGTCTCCAGGAACACCTCGTGCCGGGCGCCCGGGTAGATCCTCGTCGTCAGTTCCGCGCCGGCGAGCCGCTCGACGCCGGGGCGGCTGCCGGGCAGCGGTACCAGCCGGTCGTCGTCGCCGTGCAGCCACAGCAGGGGGACCGGCCCGGCGTCGCCGCCCCCGGCCACCGTCTCCAGCGTCCGGACGAACGCCCGGAGCGTCGGCCGTTTCATCGGCCCGTGCCACACCAGCGGGTCCGCCGCGTACGACGCCCCGACCGCCGGGTCCCGGGAGAGCGCGGACGGTCTGATCGGGATGTCCGGGATCTCGTCGAGGGCGAGCAGCCGGCGAGGCAGCTCCCAGTCGCCGATCACCGGCCCGGACAGCGCCAGCGCGGTGAGGGTCCCGGGGTGGCGCTGGGCGTACCGGGCGGCGATCAGTCCGCCCATGGAGTGGCCGACCAGGACGAGGGGCGGGCCCGGGTGGGCGGTCCGGGCGAGGTCCGCCGCGGCGCGCAGGTCGGTGACGACCTCCTCGAAGTCCTCGATCAGCACCCGCTCGCCGTCCGAGCGGCCGTGCCCCAGGTGATCGGGGGCGTAGACGGCCGCGCCGTGCGCCGTCAGTACGCCGGCGACCTCCTCGTAGCGGCCGGCGTGCTCGCCGTACCCGTGCGCCAGCAGTGCCACGTAACGGGGGTGTGACGCGGGCCACTCGTGGACGGCGAGCCGCCCCCGGGTCCCGGTCAGGGTGTGCGCGCGGGCCTCGGCCATGACTCCTCCGGCTGCGTCGGTGAAGGGCTCTCCGGGGGATCTTCCCAGCGGGCCGCGCGGCGGTCTATAGTCCAAAACTAGCAGTGCTAATTAAGGCTCGTGGCGATCCGCCCGGCGACGGCCGACCGACGGCGGCCGAGCGACGACGATCAGGAGACCTCCCGTGCGTCCCGTCCACTTCGCGGCCGCCCGCCGCACCCCGATCGGCAGGCTGCGCGGCGCCCTGTCCACCGTGCGCCCCGACGACCTCGCCGCCACCGTGATCCGCGGCCTGGTCGCCGACGCCCCCGCGCTCGACCCGGCCCGGATCGACGACGTCCACTGGGGCGCCGCCAACCAGGCCGGTGAGGACAACCGCAACGTCGCCCGCATGGCCGCCCTGCTCGCCGGTCTGCCCGAGACGGTCCCCGGCGCCACCGTGAACCGCCTGTGCGCCTCCGGTCTGGAGGCCGTCACCACCGCCGCCCGCACCATCGCCGCCGGCGAGGCGGACATCGTCCTGGCGGGCGGCTCGGAGTCGATGAGCCGCGCGCCCTTCGTGCTGCCCCGCCCCGACGAGGCGCTGCCGCACCGCATGGAGACCGCCGACACCCGCCTCGGCTGGCGGCTGGTCAACCCGGCGATGAAGGACCTGCACGGAGTGCTGGCCATGGGCGAGACCGCCGAGGAGGTCGCCGAGCGGTACGGCGTGCCCCGCGAACGCCAGGACGAGTTCGCGCTGCGCAGCCACCGGCTCGCCGCCGAGGCCCGCGAGAACGGCCGCTTCGACGCCGAGCTGCTCCCCGTCGAACGCCCCGACGGCGTCACCGTCTCGGCCGACGAGTGCGTCCGCGAGGACACCTCGCTGGAGAAGCTGGGCCGTCTGAAGCCGGTGTTCCGCGCGGGCGGCACGGTCACCGCGGGCAACGCCTCCCCGATGAACGACGGCGCCGCCGGCCTCCTCCTGGTCAGCGAGGAGGCCCTGGCCGACCTGGGCCTGGAGTCCCTCGGCCGGTACGTCGCCGGCGCCTCGGCCGGCGTCCACCCGGACGTCATGGGCATCGGACCCGTTCCCGCCACCCGCAAGGCCCTGGCCCGCGCCGGATGGAACGTCGCCGACCTGGAGGAGGCCGAGTTCAACGAGGCGTTCGCCGCCCAGGCGCTCGCCTGCGTGGACCAACTCGGCATCGACCCCGGCCTGGTCAACCCCTACGGCGGCGCCATCGCGCTGGGCCACCCGCTCGGCTGCTCCGGCGCCCGCATCCTCACCACCCTGCTCCACCGCATGCGCCGTACCGGAGCGGCCCGCGGGCTGGCCACCATGTGCGTCGGCGTCGGACAGGGCAGTGCGGTCCTCGTCGAACGGCGCTGATCCCGCCCGTACGGCCCCTTCCCGACCCTGCAGAGCCGCAAGGAAACGGAGCAACACCCCATGGCAACCCTTTCCGTCGCCGCGATCCTCGCCGAGAACGCCCGGCGCCGCCCCCACAAGGAGGCGCTGGTCGAAGGCGACCTGCGGCTGACCTTCGCCGAGGTGTGGCAGCGGGCCCTCGCCCGCGCCGGTGCCCTCACCGGCCTCGGGGTGCGGCCGGGGGACCGGATCGCGCTGATGGCCCCCAACACCGCGGAGTTCCCGCAGGCGTACTTCGCGATCGCCGCCGCGGGCGGTGTCGTGGTCCCGGTCCACCTGCTGCTCTCCGCCGAGGAGGTCGAGCACGTCCTCACCGACAGCGCCGCCACCCTGCTGCTGGTCCACCCCGCGCAGGCGGAGACGGGCACGGCCGCGGCCCGCGCGGCGGGCGTGCGGGTGATCACCCTCGGCGAGGAGTTCGCCCGGCTCGCGGCGGACGCCGAACCACTGCCCTCGTACCTCACCCGCGACGCCGACGACCCGGCCGTCGTCTTCTACACCAGCGGCACCACCGGCGTCCCCAAGGGCGCCGTGCTCAGCCACTTCAACCTGGTGATGAACGCGACCGTCAACGCCTTCGACGCCAACGACATCCGGCCCGAGGACATCGCGCTCGGCGCGCTGCCGCTCTTCCACGCCTTCGGCCAGACCGTCTCCCTGAACTCCACCTGGCGCGCCGGGGCGACCCTCGTGCTGCTGCCCCGCTTCGACGCGGCCCGCGCCATCGAGCTGATGGTGAGGGAGAAGGTCAACACCTTCCACGGGGTGCCCACCATGTTCGTCGCCCTGGCCGCCGCGGCCGGACAGGCGGACGCGCTGCCCGGACTGCGGGTGTGCGTCTCCGGCGGCGCCTCCCTCCCCGTCGCCGTGCTGGAACGGTTCGAGGCCGCGTTCGGCGCCCGGATCTACGAGGGCTACGGGCTGTCCGAGACCTCCCCGGCGGCGGCCGTGAACCAGCCGGTGTTCGGCGCCCGGCCGGGCACCATCGGCCATCCGCTGTGGGGGGTCGACGTCGAGATCGCCCGCGCCGAGGCCGAGGGACACGTCGAACTGCTGCCGCCCGGCGAACTGGGCGAGGTCGTGATCCGCGGCCACAACGTCTTCTCCGGCTACCTGGGCCGCCCCGAGGCCACCGCCGAGGCGCTGGTCGACGGCTGGTTCCGCACCGGGGACCTCGGCACCAAGGACGACGAGGGCTTCCTGCGCATCGTCGACCGCAAGAAGGACGTCATCATCCGCGGCGGCTTCAACGTCTACCCGCGAGAGGTCGAGGAGGTCTTGGCGCGCCACCCCGGCGTCGCCCAGGTCGCCGTCATCGGCCTGCCGGACGAACTGCACGGCGAGGAGGTGTGCGCCGTGGTGGTGCCCGCCCCGGGCGCCGCTTCGGACGCCGGGCAGATCACCGAGTGGTCCAAGGAGCACCTCGGCCGGCACAAGTACCCGCGCCGCGTGGAGTTCGCGGACACCCTGCCGCTGGGCCCCAGCATGAAGGTGCTCAAGCGCGAACTGCGGGCGCTGTACGCGCAGCGGGTCCCCGAAGCCCGGTGACGCCGCCGGTGGGCAGGGGCGATTAGCATCGGTCCTCGCAATGGACATGATGACGATCTGGCACCTCACCGGCTGGGAGTTCGCGGCGCTGGCCGCCGCGGCTCTGCTCGTCGGCTTCTCCAAGACCGCCGTGAGCGGGGCCAACACGGTCAGCCTCGCGATCTTCGCGGCGGTCCTGCCCGCCCGCGCCTCCACCGGCATCCTGCTGCCGGTGCTGATCGCCGGTGACGTACTGGCCGTCCTCACCTACCGGCGGCACGCGCACTGGCCCACCCTCTGGCGGCTCTTCCCGGCGGTCGGCGCCGGCGTGGTCGTCGGCACCCTGTTCCTGCTCCGGGCCGACGACACCGCCGTACGGACCTCCATCGGCGCGATCCTGCTGCTGATGGCCGGGGTGACGCTCTGGCGCCGGCGGACCGCCGGGGCCCGGCCGGAGGAGCCGGAGGAGGGGACCACCTCGCGCGCGGGCCGGGTCAAGGCCCGCTCGTACGGCGTCCTCGGCGGCTTCACCACCATGGTCGCCAACGCGGGCGGGCCGGTGATGTCGCTGTACCTGCTCTCCGCCGGTTTCCGGAAGCTGGGCTTCCTCGGCACCTCCGCCTTCTTCTTCCTGATCGTCAACGTCTCCAAGCTGCCGTTCAGCGTGGGCCTCGGGCTGATCGACGGGCACTCGCTGCTGCTCGACGCCGCCCTCGTCCTGTTCGTGGTGCCCGGCGCCCTGCTCGGCAAGTGGGCCGTGAACCGCATCAACCAGCGCCTCTTCGAACGCCTGGTGATCGCGGCGACGGTGGCCGGCGGCCTCCAACTGCTGCTGCGCTGAGGTTCGAGCGCCGCGGACCGGCCGGTCAGCCTCCCGCGGTCGCGCCGGCCGGCTGCCGCGTCCGCCGCGGCAGCCCGCTGCTCAGATCCTCCACCAGCAGCCGCTTGGCGATCGCGTCGACCGCCGCGCGCACGTCCGCGTCCGAGGGACGGCCGATGTCCCGCGCCACCCGCTCCTCCAGCCAGGCGGTCCAGGCGCCCGCGATCACCGCGGCCTCCCGGGCCCCCGCCTCGGTGTGCGAGAGCAGCGAGCCGTTCCGGGTCAGATACCCCTCCTGGACCATCCGGTCGAACACCGGCAGCAGCACCTCCGGCGGCAGCCTGCGGCGCGCGGCGATCAGCCCGAGACCGGCATGCCCCACCAGCCGGGTGAACAGCTCGACCTGCATCACCGCCCAGGCGCCGGCCACGTCCAGCCGGGTGTCGCTGTCCGCGATGATCCGGCGCGCGGTGTCCAGCTCCGTCGACCCGATGATCTTCCCGACGGTCCCTTCGAGGACCCGGCGCGAGTCGGCGTCGGTCGGCGAGGCGAACCCCTCGCCCAGGTCGGTGGAGCCGGCCCGCGCGCTGTCGCGCAGCCGCACCTGCTTGAGGAAGAGCGCCACGAGGAAGCCCAGCGCGGCGACCGGCACCGTCCACAGGAAGACCGTCTGGATGGTCTGCGCGTAGGCGTCGATGACCGGGGCCGCCGCGGCGGACGGCAGCCCGTGCACCCCCTCGGGGCTGGTGGCCGCCCGGCCGATCGAGGCCGGGTCCGCCGCGCCGGTCGCGGCGGCCGCCGCCACGCCGTCACGGAGATGAGGCGTGAGCGAGTTGGCGTAGATGGTGCCGAAGACGGCGGTGCCGAAGGAACTGCCGAGGGTACGGAAGAAGGTGACGCCCGAGGTCGCGGTGCCCAGGTCCGCGTACTCGACGGTGTTCTGCACGGCGATGATCAGCACCTGCATGCACAGTCCGATGCCGGCGCCGAGCACGAACATGTACAGCGACTCCAGCGCGGCTCCGGTGGACGGGCCCATACGGGACATCAGATACAGGCCGAGCGCCATCACCAGCGAGCCGGCGATCGGGAACAGCCGGTACTTCCCGGTCCGGCTGACCACCGTCCCGCTGAGGATCGAGAAGGCGAGCAGCCCGATCACCATCGGCAGGGTGCGCACCCCCGAGACCGTCGCCGAGTCGCCGTCGACGTACTGCAGGTAGCTCGGCAGGTACGTCATCGCGCCGAGCATCGCGAAACCGACGATGAAGCTGAGGATCGAGCAGACCGTGAAGACGGGATTGCCGAAGAGCCGCATCGGCAGCATCGGTTCGGCCGCCCGGCGCTCCGCCCAGCAGAACAGGCCGAGCGCGATCACCCCGCCGGCGAACAGCCCGATGATCACGGGCGAACCCCAGGCGTACTGGTTGCCGCCCCAGCTCGTCGCGAGGATCAGCGCGCTGGCGCCGATCGCCACCAGCGCGATGCCCAGGTAGTCGATGACCGGCCGGGCCGCCGACTTCACCACCGGGATGGTGCGGGCCGCGGCGATCACCACGACGATCGCGATGGGCACGTTGACGTAGAACGCCCAGCGCCAGGTCAGATGGTCGGTGAACAGTCCGCCGAGGAGCGGCCCGATGACCGTGGAGACGCCGAAGACGGCACCGATGGCGCCCTGGTACTTGCCGCGCTCGCGCAGCGGGATCACATCGGCGATCAGCGCCATCGCGGTGACCATCAGCCCGCCCGCGCCGATGCCCTGCATCGCCCGCCACAGGATCAGCAGCGTCATGTTGGTCGCCAGCCCGCACAGGAACGAGCCGACGATGAACACGATCGCCGACACCTGGAAGACGATCTTGCGCCCGAACAGGTCGCCGAACTTGCCGACCAGCACGGTGGCGACGGTCTCGGCGAGCAGGTACGAGGTGACCACCCAGGACATGTGCTCGGCACCGCCGAGATCCGACACGATCGTCGGCAGCGCGGTACCGACGATGGTCTGGTCCAGGGCGGCGAGCAGCATCCCCAGCACGATCGTGACGAAGACGACGTTGCGGCGCCGGGGGTCCAGCACCGGCGGCTGGGCGGCGGCGGTCCCTTGCGGCTTCTCGGCGACTGTCACACGCTCACGATCACATCGGCCGCCCGGCCCTGCATGCGGGCGCGGTCCGCCCGAGTGGGCCGCCGCGCCCCCCTCGCGCCCGCCGCGTCAGCCCCGCAGCCGCGGTGCGCGCACCGCCGCGTCCACGGCCGAGCCGTCCCGTTCGGCGTCCCGGGCCAGCGCCCGCGCCCAGCCGGCGAGCCCGGCGAGGTCCAGGCCGTGCGGCCGGGGCCGCCCCGAGGAGGCGGCCCACGCCTCGACGGCACCGGCGCCGCGGCGCAGCAGCCGGGGCCCGCCGGCGCGGTTGCCGCGAGCGGCGTGCGTCAGACCGACGGCGAGCTGGGCCAGGCCGCGCCACAGCTCCCGCTCCTCCTCGGGCCCCGACTTCCAGGCGTCCTCGAAGACCTCGTGCGCGTGGAACGGCTTGCCCGCCGCCAGCAGCCGCTGCGCCTCGGCGACCGTGGCCGCCGGGGCGCGCACCACGCCCTCGGGCTGCCGCTCCACGCCGTCCGTGCCGTACGGGAGGGGCCGGCCCAGCCCGTCCCGCGGCCGGGCGTTGCGCGCCCGCCCCTCGCCGTCCCGGTCCCGCGCGTCCACCTGCCGGTTCGCTGGTGTGCTGTCCATGCCCCGATTGTCCCCCGCCCCCACCGGCTTCGGCTCGCCCCGGGGTGTGCGGTAAGCTACTGACCGCGTGATCGCGCGTTTCACCGCGGGCGAGCGCATCGGGACGTGGCGCAGCTTGGTAGCGCACTTGACTGGGGGTCAAGGGGTCGCAGGTTCAAATCCTGTCGTCCCGACTTGTAGAAGTCGCGGGTCGAAGGGCCTGCCGGAGAAATCCGGCAGGCCCTTCGACGTATGTCCTGGGGACCGTTCGGGGACCGGGAGGTCCAGCGGGCGCGTCGGGGTCCGGCCCGGCGGCGTGCGGGCGCTGGTCAACGAGGGGACGTGTCTCCTCGTTGACCAGGGACACCGCCTCCCCGACCGCGCCGTGTCACGGTCTGCCGAGCGGGGGCGGCGGCCCGTCCTCGGTGGGCGGGGACGGAGCCGCGAGCCGGTCGTCCGGCACCCGCTCGGTGGCGCCGTCCGGGAAGCGGATCTCCACCGCGCCGTCGTCCCCCGTCCGCACCCCGGCTTCCCCGCGGAGTGAGGGGAGGTCCGTGCACAGCTCCGGGTCGGCGGTGAGGATCACGAGGGTGGCCAGCAGGCGCTCGCCGCCCGGGTGGTGTGCCAGGAGGACGGGGGTAGCCGAGTGGTGGCCGTAGGCGTTGTGCCCCTCGGCGCGGACGACGTCCCCGCGGTGCCCGGACGGACCCGTCCAGCCGGACAGGGCGATCAGTGCGCTGGTGAGACCGTCCCGGCGGGTGACGAGGGACCAGTCACCGCCCGTCCGCCCGGCGGGGGGCGTGTCGTCGTCGGCGAGGGCCCAGCCGCCTTCGCGTACCGGCCCGCCGACGGGCGTGCGGACCCGGTGCAGGCGGATCTCCCAGGGCCCGCGGACCACGCTGGCGGTGACGATGCGCCGCCCGGGGGTTCCCGCCTCGGCCACCGGCGTGTGCCAGGACACCGCTCCGTGCGCCGCCGTGAACAGGGGGTGGATACGGCCCCGGCGGGAGGGCCGCGAGCCGTCCAGCAGGGCGATGTGGTTGTCGGGACCCTGCGTGCCGTCCGGCGGTGTCTCGGGTGCGGTGGCGCTGGAGTAGGCGAGGCGGTGGTAGTGCGGGGAGTCCTCGGCGGCCGCCGGCGCCGGAGGGAAGCGGTCGCTGCCGTGGTTGACCAGGCGCACCACGCCGTCCGCGGCCGTCGAGTGCAGCAGCCACCCCGGACCGGGCAGGGCCACTTGCCGGTCGGCGGTGTCGACCGGGCCGGGCTCCTCGCGCGCCGTCCACACCGGATGGCCGGCGGGCAGGAGCAGACCGAGGAAGGCCTTGCTCGCCCAGTAGGGGGAAGCCGGGCCCGAGTACGGCTGGGTGACGGGCAGGAAGGGCCGGTACCAGCCGAGCGTCAGCAACCCGTTCGCGTCGGGCACGCCCCGGTCGGTGAAGTGCCGCAGCGCGCCGGAGGCCAGGCGCCGGGTGCGGCCCGGCGGGAGCGGGGTGGCGTCGGCGAGGACCCCGGCCCACAGCGGGGCGGCGGCGCCGTAGCGGTAGGTCAGCGAGCGGCCCTGGTGGAGGGGCGCGCCGTCGGAGCCGAAGAAGTACTGGTGGGTGTCGAGGAACCGGCGGAGCCGGGACCGGTGGGTGGCCACCAGGGCCGGATCGGCGCGGGGACCGGCGATCCGGGCCCACAGCACCGGATAGAGGTGCAGCGCCCAGGCGTTGTAGTAGTCGAACTTCTTCCCGTCGCCGTCGGTGTACCAGCCCTCCCCGCGGTACCAGTCGTCGAGGCGGGCCAGCCCGGCGTCGATCTCGGTGCGGCGGTGGGGCGCGCCGACCGAGGCGAGGAACTCCTCGGTGACGACCTGGAAGAGCCGCCAGTTGGAGTCGTTGGCGGTGGCGCCGACGAAGCCGCCGAGCCAGGCGGCGGCGTTCTGCCGGACCCGGTCGGGCAGCCGGTCCCAGATCCAGGGGCGGGTCTCGTGCAGGCCGATGGCGACGGAGGCCGCCTCGACCATCGGCTGGGAGCGGTCGGTGATGGGCGGCCAGTGCTCCGGATGCGCGGGGTCGGTGCCGGCGGCGAGTCCGGTGCTGTAGCGCTCGACCAGGTCCTGGACGGTGGTGTCACCGGGTCGGTCGGTGCCCCGGGCGCCCGCGATGCGGAAGGCGGCGAGCAGGAAGCTGCGGGCGTAGCCCTCCACCCCGTCGGACCAGCGGCCCGAGTGGCCGGTGCGGCCCGGCAGGTGGTACTGGGCGAGGTGTGCGGTGGCGTACGGCCGCAGGGCGGCGAGCAGGGTGTCGGCGGCCGTCTCCCAGTGCGCCCGGGTGTAACCGGTGACGGGGGAGAGGCCGTGATCGGGGGCGGGCGGGGAACCGGGGCCGGCGGACGGGTACGTCGCGGTCATACGGCGGTGGGGTCCTTGTCGGTCAGAGGTCGCGGGCCGGCGCGGGCGGCGGGGCGACGCTGTCGCGTACGACGATGTGGGTGCCGAGCAGATGACGGATACCGGCGGCGCGGTCGGGGTCGCGCAGCGCCAGTCGTACGGCGGCGCGTCCGAGTTCCTCGGACGGGGTGCGCACGGTGGTCAGCGGCGGATTGAAGTCCTCGGCCAGCGGGATGTCGTTGTAGCCGACGACGGAGAGGTCGTGCGGCACCCGCAGTCCGGCCTCCCCGGCGGCGCGCAGGACACCTGCGGCGACCATGTCGTCCCCGGCGACGACCGCGGTGAAGTCC
The DNA here is from genome assembly GCF_039542605.1 of Streptomyces ziwulingensis. NCBI lineage: Bacteria > Bacillati > Actinomycetota > Actinomycetes > Kitasatosporales > Streptomycetaceae > Streptomyces > Streptomyces ziwulingensis. Next base: position 61,682 of record NZ_BAABIG010000054.1, on the reverse strand, counting down.
GGATTGCGGCGCAGCAGTTCGGTCATCGCCCGGTGCCCGGCCGCCCGGCCGAGCCCGCAGTCGACGACGTGGGCCGCCCCGGCGGGCAGGCCGTGTGCGGCCAGTGCCGCGCGGTAGCCGCGGACCCGGGCGTCGAGAGAGGTGTTCCCCGGCAGGCCGCCGAGGAAGGCGATGCGGCGGTGGCCGGCCGAGAGCAGGTGCGAGGTGATGGCGAGGGCTCCGGCCTCGTTGTCGAACTCGACGACGAGGGCCGGGATGTCCGGGTCCGGCGACGGACGGCCGCACAGCACGAGGCGTGCGCCCGAGGCGTCGAGTGCCTGGGCGTAGCGCGCCACGCGCTCCCGGTAGGAGTCGTCCTCGACCACCCCGCCGACCAGGACCACGAGCCGGGCGCCCTCTTCCCGCATGAGCTGCACGAACTCCATCTCGCGCTGCGGGTCGCCGCCGGTGGCGCCGACCAGACAGAGCCAGCCGTGGGCGGCGGCCTCCGCCTCGATGCCCTCGGCGACCTGGGCGTAGAACGGACTGGTGACCTGGCGCAGGACCACAGCGACCATTTTCCGGCCGCCGCCGACCAGGGCGCGGGCGTGCGCGTTGGCGACGTAGTCCAGGGCCTTGGCGGCACGCAGGACCCGGGTGCGGGTGGCGGGCGGCACCGGGTAGTTGCCGCTCAGCACCCGGGAGACGGTGGCCACCGAGACACCGGCCCGTTCGGCCACCTCGCGGATCGTGACCCGTTCCCTGGCTGCCATGCGTCCTCCCGTTCCTGTCGCCCCGTTCGTGTGTCCGCGAGGGTCCCGTGCCGTGCTCACGCGTTGGCGGCGAGTTCCTCGGCGTACTCCTCGGCCATTCTGTCGCCCCCCTGGGAGCGCCACTTCTGCACGGCGTCGTCGAAGGCGGACATCGGGGCCCGGCCGGCGATGACCGAGGTGACCGTGTCCTCCACGCCCGCCTTGAGGGTGGTGCCGCTCTTGGTGTAGGTCTCCGACTGGAGCCCGTAGGAGGCGTCCCGGACCGCCACCGGGACGACCTTTCGCTGCCAGGTGTGGACCGCCCGCACCGCCTCGGCGTTGCCGGGCACGAAGAGCACCTGCGGTCCTTCGGCCAGGTAGCGGAAGGGGAGGTTGGTGACGTTCTCCACCTCACCGAGCTTGGTCGGCTGCGGGGAGCCGTCCTTGCCGCGGGTGAAGTGGGTGCCCTCCAGGCCGTAGTGGGTCAGTTCCCACTCCTCGCTGCCGAAGGGGGCGGCGAGGTGGTCCAGGACGCGCAGCAGCAGTTCGATCCGCTCCTTCTTGGCCTTCTTCAGGATGGTGTGGCCGAAGGAGCGGCGGGCGGCGACGATCCCGCCGGGGGTGCCGTCCACGCTGTACGGGTGGGCCGGTGCCGGGGTGAGCAGCCCCTCGGAGTCCGGGAAGAGGGTCTGGTAGGCGCCGAAGCCGTTCTGCATGGAGGCGACGGTGCCGTTGAGGAAGAGGGTCTGCAGCTCCGGGGTGCCCATGGAGGCGGAGTCGGGGTGGTAGACGCCCTTCTTGCGGAGCGCCGCCTGGTAGGCGATGGCGGCCTTGAACCGCTCGTCGGTGTAGTTGGCGTGGAAGGCGCCCTTCTTGTCCGCGGCCCAGTTCACGGGGGCGCCGTGGGCGGCGGCGTGCACGGCGTTGCCGAACAGCGATCCGGTCGCCGAGCCCAGGGCGTACCGCTTGCCCTCGGTGGCCCGGGCCGCGACGGCGGCGAAGTCGTCGGAGCTCCAGCCGTCCGCCATGCCGGCGTCCGCGAACAGTTCCCCGTTGACCCAGAGCGTGGAGCCCGGGAGCGGGCGTTCCAGGGGTATGCCGTGGATGCGGCCTCCCACGCGGCCCATGTCACGCCAGGCGTGGGTCGGGATGTTGGCGAGATTCGGGTAGTCCTCGACGGCGTCGCCCGACAGGAAGGGCGTCAGGTCCTCGGCGCGCCGTTGCACGAACTGGGCTTCCCGGGGCAGGACGAAGCCGGAGAACATGTTGATGATGTCGGGGAGCGACTCGGGGTCGCCCGCCATGACCGTGGCCATCTTCTTCTGGTAGTCGTCCGTGGGCACCACGGTGAACTCGATCTTGACGCCCAGTGCCTTCTCCACGGCCTGCCAGTACCGGTTGTCGGCCCGGCCCTTGGGCGGGGTGCCGAAGGTGACGGACATGACCCGGACGGTCGAGCCGTCACCGGGCGTGCGGGCCACCGACCGCGTCAGGTCGGCCGGGTAGGAGGTGTAGCCGGGCTGCACGCCCTCGTCGGTCGGGGCGAGGTCGGGCTTGGCGGCGGTGGTCGGCCGGTAGGCGGGCCAGGCGGCGAGTTTCTTGCCCGCGTTGGAGGTGCCGCCGCCCGACGAACCGGTGGAGCAGGCGGTCAGCAGACCGGGTACGGCGACGGCGGTGCCCGCCGCGGTCATGGAACGCAGCAGGGTGCGTCGGGACATACGGGGCATGACGGTGACCTTTCTGAGGAGCGGCTCGTGCTCGTGGCGGTCGGACTGTCGTGCTGTCGTGCGGGTGCGCCGGGTCAGCTCTTGATGGCGCCGGTGAGGACGCCCTTGGTGAAGTACTTCTGCAGTAAGGGGTAGACGAGCAGGATGGGTACGGTCGCGATGACCAGCACCGCCATCTGGATCGTCTGCGGGGCGCTGGCGGTGCCCTCGCCGGTGGTCGTGTCGGTCAGCTCGGTGCCGGCGATCACATAGGTGCGCAGCACCTGCTGGAGCGGCCAGTGGTCGCTCTCCAGGTAGAGCGAGGCGTAGAACCAGGAGTTCCAGTAGGCCACCGCGTAGAACAGGCCGACCACCGCGAGGGCCGCCTTGGACAGCGGCAGCACGATCGTCCACAGCACCCGCCAGTCCCCGGCCCCGTCGAGGCGGGCCGCCTCGTACAGCTCCTCGGGGATGCCCTGGAAGAAGCCGCGCAGGACCACGAGGTTGAAGACGTTCACGAGCACCGGCAGCACGATCGAGGAGTAGCTGTCCAGCATGCCGAGTTCCTTGACCAGCAGGAAGCTCGGGATCATGCCGGGTGGGAAGAGGAAGGTGAACAGGATGAGCAGGAGCACCGGCCTGGCGCCGAAGACCGCGGGGCGGGAGAGGGCGTAGGCGAGGGTGACGGTGCAGGCGAGGCTGAGCAGGGTGCCGGCGATCGTGACACCCGCGCTGACGGCGAGCGCGTGGGTGACGATGCCGCCGTCGAGGATGTCGCGGTAGGCGTCCAGGGTCGGCTCGGTCGGCCACAGCACCCAGCCGCCGTTCGCGACCACCTCGCGCTGCGAGGCCAGGGAGGTCGACACGATGACGAGGAACGGGACGCAGACCAGCGCCACGACCGTGACGAGGGCCACCGCCTTGCCCGCCTGCGTGAGGGGTTTCGGCTTCTCCATCCAGCCCGGCCGGATCTGCGCGCTCACCTGTAGACCCCCTGTTCGCCGAGGCGGTGGGCGACCTTGTTGGCCGCGTGGACGAGCACCGCGCCGACCAGGCCCTTGAACAGCCCGGCCGCGGCGGCGAAGCCGTAGTCGCCGCCGACGATGCCCTGGTAGTAGACGAAGGTGTCGATGATCTCCGCGGCCTCCGGGCCGACGGCGTCGCGCTGGAGCAGCATCTGCTCGAACCCCACCGAGAGGATCTCGCCGAGCCGCATGATGAGCAGCAGGACGACCACCGGCCGGATGGCGGGCAGGGTGACGTGCCAGAAGCGGCGCCAGGGGCCGGCCCCGTCGATGGCGGCGGCCTCGTACTGCTGCTCGTCGACCTGGGCCAGTGCCGCCAGGAAGATGATCGTGCCCCAGCCCGCGTCCTTCCAGACGACCTGGGCCACCACCAGAGGCTTGAAGGCGTCGGGGTTGCCGATGATGTCGACGGTGCTCAGTCCGGCGTCACCGAGGTAACTGTTCACCATGCCGGTGTCGCCCAGCACCTGCTGGAAGAGCGCGACGACGATGACCCACGAGATGAAGTGCGGCAGATACGCCACCGACTGCACGAAGCGGCGCACCGAGGACCAGGTGAGGCTGTGCAGCAGCAGGGCCAGCGCCAGCGGGACGGGGAAGTAGAACAGGATCTGCAGCAGCGCGATCCACAGCGTGTTCAGGACGGCGTCCCAGAACGCCCCGTCCTGGAACATGCGCTGGAAGTTGCCGAGTCCGACCCAAGGGCTGCGCCAGATGCCGTCGAACGGCACGTACTCCTTGAAGGCGATGACGTTGCCGACCAGCGCCCCGTAGTGGAACACCAGGAAGTAGGCGATGCCGGGCACCATCAGCAGGAAAAGCGTCCGGCTGCGCCTGTTCTGAAAACCTTTTCGCTCGGACGGAGTGCCTTCCGGACGACGACGAGACTGATTCGGCGTCGATTTTCCGGGGCTCTCGCGTAGCAGCGCTGCCACGAAGCCTCCTCGGCTGCGGAACGGAGTGAAGGGAAGTTAAAACGTTTTCAGAGGACGGTCAACAGTTCTGACAGGGTTCTCTGACAGGGTTCGCGGCGGGCCGGGGCCGGGCCGGCCCGGGGGCGGCCGTTCCTACGCGCGAAGACCCGCCTCCCGCGCGGACACCGCGTGCAGCGGCGCCGATCCGGCTGCCAGGCGCCGCAGTTCGCCGGTCACGAGCCGCCCCATGGCCCGGCGTTCGCCTCCCACCGTCCCGGCCACATGGCCGGTGAGGATGACGTTCGGGAGGGTGTGGAGCGCGGAGTCCGGCGCCGGGGGTTCCTCGGCGGTCACGTCCAGTACCGCGAAGAGGTCCGGTCGCTCGGTCAGCACCTCGATCAGCGCTTCCTCGTCGATCACCGCGCCCCGGGCGGTGTTGACGAGCGTCGCGCCCCGGGGAAGGAGCCGCAGCAGCTCACCCGTGATCAGTTTCTCCGTGCGGCCGGGGATCAGCGGGGTGTGGACGCTCACCACTCGGCACCCGGCCAGCAGGTCGGCCAGCTCACCCACGGCCGTCACCCCCGCCTCGCGCAGCGCGCCCGGGTCCTGGTACGGGTCCCACGCGCGCACGTCCGTCTCCAGCCGGTGCAGCCGGGCGGCCACCTTGCGGGCGACCGAGCCGAACGACACCAGCCCGACGGGCTGCCCGTAGATGCCCGGGATCCCCTCCACCGGGGGCAGCGTCCGCGTGGCGGCGATGTGCCGGGAGCGGCGGTGCGCGTCCTTCAGGGCGAGCACGGTCTGGGCGTAGACGTATTCGGCGACGGGCTCGTTGTTCGCGTCCGCCGCCGAGACGACGACGAGGCCGCGCTCCCACACCGCGTCGGTGACCAGTGCGCGGACCGAGCCGGCCGCGTGCACCACCGTGTGCAGGGCGGGCAGCGCGTCGAGCACCTCGGCGGTCAGCCGGGGCGCGCCCCAGGAGGTGATCAGGATCTCCACGAGAGCGCGTCGCGGGTGGGCGAGGAGGGTGTCGGCGTCCGCGTCGTGCACGACGATCTCCACCACCTCGTCGAGTTCCTTCCAGCCTGGGCCACCGAAGAGGTCCTCGCGCAGCGCGGGCGTGAGCAGCACGGCTGCCCGCGGGCGCCGCGACATCGCAGCCGATGACATGGTTTCTCCTCCATCGAGACGTTCGAGTCCGTCGCGCGGGTCGGGGGGCGGTCGCCGATCGTGGCCCGAGCCGATCGGTCGCGGAGAGCACCGCGAGCGACTGTGAAGCAAGTTGAACGATGTGGTGAGTGACGGCCTTGCGCATTCTGCACGCTCCCCGGAGTGCGAACAACCGCCGATAGGTGCCTTCTTGAGGATTCTGGGCCGGATCACGGCGGCGCGTTCGCTTCGATCTGATGCAGAATGGTTCAGAGTCTGGTTCACGTGAACGGACTGGTGTAAAGATGTGACCGCGCCGGACCCGGCCGGACCCGGGGCGCGGCCGTCGCGGCGAGCGAGGCATCCGCCCTCGCCCCACACCCCGTTCACCGTCCGAGCCGCCGTGACGCCCAGGGGACCCCGCGTCCTCCGGGGCGCCGTCGGCCGGGTCCGTCTCCCGCACCCCGAGCGCCTTCCACTCCGCACGCTCCCAGGAACCCCGCACGCTCCCAGGCAGAGGAGAACCACTGTGGGCAACTCCAGTCGCCGATCCGTCCTGGCCTCGGCCGCCGGCGGAGCCGCGGCCCTCGCCGCCTCTGGGACTACGGCGACATCATGCACACCTACGACGCGACCCGGCACACCTGGTGCTACGACATCGGCGGCCTCGCCTGGGACAACTCCGAGCTGTCCACGGACCTGTGGCTCTGGTACCACTACCTGCGCACCGGCGACGCCGAGGCCTTCCGCTTCGCCGAGGCCATGACCCGGCACACCGGCGAGGTGGACGTCTACCACCTCGGCAAGTACCAGGGCCTGGGCACCCGGCACGGCGTCATGCACTGGGGCGACAGCGCCAAGCAGGTCCGGATCAGCAACGCCGGCTACCGCCGTTTCCACTACTTCCTCACCGGCGACGAACGCTCCGGAGACCTGCTGCGCGAACTGGTCGACGCCGACCGCGGCTTCCTCGTCCTGGACCCGGGCCGCAAGGTGAACGGCAGCGGCGGCGTCTTCGCACCGGACCCCAGGGCGCTGGGGGTGAGCACCACCACCGACTGGGGCGCGCTCGCCATGGCCTGGCTGGCGGAGTGGGAGCGGGGCGGCAAGGACCTCGCCCGCACCAAACTGCTCAACGGCGCCAGGACGATCGCGGCACTTCCCAACGGCTGGGCCCAGGGCGGAAAGATCACCTACAACCTCGCCGACGGCAGGTTCTCCGGCCCCGCGCAGAAGAGCGTCTCCGTCGGCTCCCTCAGCTCCGTCTTCGGCCTGATCGAGGTCATGACCGAACTCCTCGACCTCGTCGACGAACCCGAGGTCGAGGCCCGATGGGTCGCCTTCTGCCGGCTCTACAACTCCACCAAGGCCGAACAGCGCGAGGCCACCGGCTCCGACTGGGGCAACCTCAACCTGAGGCAGGCGTACGCGCGCGCCAGTGCCTACGCCGCCGAGCAGTCGGGCGACGAGGCGCTGGCGAAACGGGCCTGGCAGGAACTGCGCACCGGCCACGCCGGCTACCCGGAGGGCCACTCCTTCACGCCGCGGCGCGTGGTGGCGCCCGCGGTGCTCAACCCCGTGGACGAGGCGTCCCTGTCCGCCAACGCCAGCGCGCAGTTCGGGCTGGCGGCCATCCAGTGTCTGGCCCTGGTCGGTGAGCACATCCGGTAGGCCGCCCGCTCCTGCCCGCCCCTCCCCGGCACGCGGGAGGACAGGTCCCTCTAGGATGCTCAACATCTGCTCAGGGAGGGGCCATGCCCGAGATGCTCGTCGCACAGCGCCGTGAACGGCTGCTCAGCGAGCTGGAGTCGTCCGGGGGCCTGAAGGTCGTCGATCTCGCGGCACGGCTGAACGTCTCCCGCGCTACCGTCCGCCGCGATCTGCTCGACCTGGAGGCCGAAGGGCGGCTGAGCCGGGTGCGCGGGGGCGCCGTCCTGACCACGCCCGACCCCGGAACCCCGCCTCCGGACGCACGACCGTCCGGGGGCGGGCCCGGACCCGGGGCCGTCGAGCGGACCCTGGGCCTGCTCGTCCCCTCGGCCACCTACTACTACCCCCGCGTGGTGGCCGGGGTGCGGGCCGCGGCGGCCGGGCGGGGGGCCCGGGTGGTGATCAGCCTCAGCGACTACGCCCACGGGGACGAGTCGGAGCGGGTCGAGGAGCTGCGGGCCTCCGGAGTCTCCGGGCTGCTCATCGCCTCGCCCGGCGGCCACGACCTGCCGGCCCAGACGCTGGAGCGCCTCGCGGGCACCGGGCTGCCGTACGTACTCATGGAGCGCCAGCCCCACGACCCCTTCGCCGCCTGCGAGTTCGCGGCCACCGACCACCGCCAGGGCGCCTTCGCGGCAGTGCGGCACCTCGCTCTGCTCGGACACCCCGCGGTGGGCCTGTTCACCAACGCCAGCCCCACCGCCGCGCTGGTGCGCGAAGGACATGGAGCGGCGGTGGAGCGGCTGGGACTGCGGACCGACGTGCCGGTGCACGACACCGGGCGCCCCACGATGGGGTCCGCCGAGGCGGCCGAGCACCACGACCGGTTCATCGAGGAGTGCCTGTCGACGGGCACACGGGCCGCACTGGTCCTCTCCGACCACGACGCGATCGAGCTGATGCGCCGGCTGCGCGGACGGGGGCTGCGCACCCCCGAGGACATGGCACTGGTCGCCTACGACGACGAGATCGCCTCGCTGGCCGACGTGCCGCTGACCGCCGTGGCTCCGCCCAAGCGCGCCCTGGGCGAGCAGGCCGCCCGGCTCCTCCTGGACCGTCTCGACGCCGCGGACCCGGCGGCCGTCCCCGTCCGCCAGCTCTTCCTGCAGCCGCACCTGGTGGTCAGGTCGTCCTGCGGCGCGCGGTGAGCGGCTCTCCTGCCGGACGTCCTCCCCGATACTGATAATTAATTAGGAAGACATCTTGACGGTGGGTCGGGGTCGGCCCACGATGAAGACACTTCGCCGAGCCGCTGCCGCAGGAACCGCCTGCCAGGCCGCAGCCGCACCCCCCCTCCACCCCCCCTTGTCTCCCACGGCGGACCTCCCACCCGGAGGTCCGGTTCCTGTGGCGCACCGCCCGGCAGTGGCAGCGACACCGCATCAGCACCGACGGACAGACAGAGTCGTCTGACGAAGGGGACAGAGCCCATGCGTTCGACCCGAAGAACCCGAAGACTGATATCCGGAACATGCGTCGTGGGGCTGGCGGCGACGGCACTCGTCGGAGTGTCCCCCGCCGGCCCGGCGTCCGCCTCGGCGGACGCGTACGACGGGCAGCAGAGGCCGCCGCGCGCGCAGCCGGTGCGCAACGACTCGTTCTGGAAGGACACCGACGGAAACCTGATCGCCGCACAGGGCGGCGGTGTGTTCCGGTTCGGCGACACCTACTACTGGTACGGCGTCCACTACCGCGAGGCCGACCTGTACGCGGTGTCACCCACGCGCAAGCACCCGAAGGCGACCTTCGCCTCGATCAGGGTCTACTCCTCGAAGGACCTCGTCCACTGGGACTTCGAGAACGAGGTCGCCAACCGGTCGACGCCGCTCGCCATCCCTCCGTCCAAGGACGTCAGCGGGGACGCCTTCTCCCGCATGACCTCCCTCGACGACGCGGGCTGGGTCGGCCGCATGGGAGTGGTGTACAACGAGGTCACGCACAAGTACGTGCTCATGACGCAGATGTCCACCACCTTCGACACCGACGGCAAGACGAACGCCGGGGTCCTCTTCCTGGAGAGCGACTCACCCACGGGCGACTTCACCTACGCCGATCTCCAGACGCAGATCCCCGGCGTGCGCTACCAGGGCACCGGGGACCAGACCGTGTTCACCGACGACGACGGCACCGACTACCTCGTCATCTCCAACCAGAGCGGCCGCAACCACACCTACGTCGCCCGTCTCGACCCCTCCGACTCGCTGAGCGCCGAACCCGCGGTCGAGGTGTCGTACAACGCGGCCGGCCGCGAGGGCAACGCGATGTTCAAGGCGAACGGCCACTACTACATCGCCAGTTCCGACCTGCACGGCTGGAACTCCTCGGCCACCCACGTCATCAAGTCCGTCGGGAACGACCCCCAGGGCCCCTACGGCGCCGAGACCGTCATGGCGGGGACGGAGGCGGACTACAGCCATGTGTCGCAGTCCGGGTTCTTCCTCACCGTGCGCGGCAGGAAGGCCGACACGGTGGTCTACGCGGGCGACCGCTGGTCCGAGTTCGCCTGGAACGGCACCGGATACCACCAGTGGGTCCCGCTCTCCTTCAAGGGCGAGGAGCCGGTCTTCCACTCGCTCGGCTCCTGGCGGCTCGACGCCGCCACCGGCCGCTGGGCCGTGGGCAGGGACAACAACTTCCTCCTCAACCCGGACTTCGAGGCCGACCGGATACCGGTGTCGACCGTCACCGGCTGGACCACGACCGTCGACGAGGCGTCACCCTCGACGCGGTTCGTGTCCAACCCCACGCCGGCCCGCAACGGCACCCGTCATTCCCTGCGGCTCGGCGACGCGGTGGGGTTCTCCGGCGGGGTCTCCCAGCGGAACAGGGTTCCGGCCGGCACCTACACGCTGTCGCTCTCCGCGACGACGACGCCGGGGCTCGACACGGCCCGCGTCCGGATCACGGACTCGCGGGGGCGGGAGACGGTCCACGACCTCCTCGACGTCGGGTCCGAGTGGACACCGGTCTCGACCGCGAGCTTCAGACTGCCGCGAGGACCGGTCACCGTCACGGTCGAAGCGGCCTCGGCCGGCGGCGGCACGCTGGCCGTCGACGGCCTCGCCCTGGTGCGTACCTGACCGGCTCCGCGCGGTCCCCGGTCCGGCACCGGCCCGCGGGACCGCACGACCGGCGGCCGGCCCTCCCCGCCGCTCCTCCCCAGGCGCCGAGCCGTCTCCGCTCGTCGCGCCGCCCCGTTCGGAAAGGGACTCCGTCATGCGTTCGCACACCCCTGCCCGCAGAGGCGTCACCGGTCTCGCCCTGCTGACCGCCGCCACCGCTCTGGCCGGGCTGCTGACCGCCCCGGCCCAGGCACACGGCGGCCCGCGCGGCACACTGCCCCAGGAATGCTCGGGCACCGCACCCGTCGTCTGCCACTTCGACGTGCCGCCGGGCAACTACCACGTCACCGCGGCTCTGGGCGGCTCCGACGCCGGCCGTACCGCCATCGAGGCGGAAGGGCGTCGCGCCCTGCTCGCCGAGACGGCGACGGCGCCCGGACAGCTCCTGCGCCGGAGCTTCACCGTGAACGTGCGCGCGGTCGAGAGCCAGCCGACCGGGGAGGTCGGCAGCCCCGGCCTGGACCTCCGGTTCGGCGGCAGCGCACCCCGGCTCGCGGGGGTACGGGTCACCCCGGCCCGCCACGTCCCGCAGATCCTGCTCGCCGGTGACTCCACCGTCTGCGACCAGACGCTGGAGCCCTACGCCGGGTGGGGCCAGGAACTGCCCCAGATGCTGCGACGGGGCGTCGCCGTCGCCAACTACGCCGACTCCGGGGAGAGCACGGTCAGCTTCCTCGCCGACCCGCTTCTCTTCGACGCCCTGGAGTCCGAGGTCCGCCGCGGCGACCTGGTGCTCATCCAGTTGGCCCACAACGACAAGACGACCACCGCGGAGATCTACCGGGCCAACCTCACCACCATGGCCGAACGTGTCCGTGGCCGCGGCGGGGAGCCGGTCTTCGTGACGCCCCTCGTACGCCGCCGTTTCCAGCGGGACGGCACCCTCGACGCCGTCGCGCAGCACGTCATGGCGGCGAACCTGCCCGTCGAGATGCGCTCGCTCGCCGCCCGGCTCGACGTGCCGGTCGTCGACCTCACCGCCCTGACCAGAACGCTCGTGGAGGAGCTGGGCGTCGAGGCGTCCAAGGACCTGTACCTGACCAAGGTCACCGGCGACAACACACACACCTCGGTGTACGGCGCCACCACCTTCGCCCGGCTCGTCCGCGACGCGCTCCGGGAACAGAGGCTCCTGCCCGAGCGCCTGCTGCGCTGAACCCCGGCGCGGAGAACCGCGCGGGCCGGCAGGGCGGTCCGGCCCCTCAGCTCACGCAGCGCACGTGAGCCTCGGCGAGGGCACGGTGGCTGGTGATGCCGTCGTTGTAGCTCAGGAACCACCGCTGGGAGGAGTCCCCCGCGAAGGGGTCGGAGGACCAGTACGCGCCGGTGCCGGGTGTGTCGGGGAAGGCGGTGCGGTCGATGGCCGGGGTGACCCGGCCGTCGTCGACGAGGGTGGCGAGTTCCTTCACCGTCGGCAGGCGCCAGGCGCGCCCGCCGTCGGTGAGGGCCGCGCAGTAGCCGTCGGCCCCGGCCGGGGTCATGGTGCCGGACGCGGTCCCGCGCTGCCAGGTCAGACCCGTGGCCGGGTCGGTGATCCGGCCGGCGGCGGCCCGGTAGGCGGGACGGCCCTCCCCGGTGCCGCCCCGGACGCACCGCGCCTTGTAGGAGGCGGACCGGTAGGCCGCGTTGCTGCTGAGGCCCTCGTAGAAGTTGACGATCCAGGCGCGCGGGGGTGACTTCGGCACGGCCCAGGGGGAGGAGGTCCAGAAGAACATGGCCGGGGTCCCGGGGAAGGCGGCGGTGTCGACGGCGGGACCGGTGCGCGCGGTGTCCACCAGGGACATCAGCTCGATCCGGCTGGGCAGGTGCCAGCCGCCCCCGTTCAGATCCAGCCGCGCGCAGTACGAGCGGGCCCCGGCGAAGGTGTACGTGCCGGGCGCGGACGTGCGCTGCCACACCAGGCAGGTGACCTCGTCCCGCACGGTGCCGTCGCCGAGGTCCGTGTACTGCGCCGGACGCCCGGCCGCCCCGGGCATCGGCCAGTCCGCCCACCGCGGGGCCAGGGAGGTGCCGCAACCGGCCCGGGTGGTCGCGGGCGCCGTGCGGGCGGATGCCTCGGACGGCTCCTCGGCCGCCTTCTTCCGCGGCGTTCCGCTCGGTCCGGGCTTCGCCGAGGTCCGGGAAGGCGACGGGGACACGCTGGGTGAGGCGGAGGCGGAGGCGGAGGACGAGGACGAGGGTGCCGAGGACTCGGCCAGGGCGCCGACCGCCTGCCCGGTCCCGGCGGAGCCGGCCCGGTCGTCGGGCACGGCCCGGTACGCGACCCCGAGGCCGGCGACCACCACCGCGACGGCGACGGCCACCAGTGCCGTTCCCTTCCGGCCGGCGCGCACCGCACGGTGCCGGCGGACCGCCCTGGCCCTCCCCTCGTGCCGCACCGCCGCGAGGACCGAGTCGAGGAGGGACACCGGCACCGGGACGAGGACGTCGTCGGCCACCAGCACCTCCGGCGCCACCCGGCCGAGGGTGAGGGCCGAGCAGTCCGCGCAGCACCGGACATGGCCGGCGAAGCGTTCGCGCCACACCGTGCCGGGCCGTCCGTCCCAGCCCGCCGCGCACCAGGCCAGTTCGTCGCACCGGGAGACGTCGAGGGCGGCCACGACCGTACGGCCGGTCTCCAACTGCCCCAGCATGACGCGGACCCGGGCCTCGGCCTCGGCGGCCGACCCGCCCAGCACGCTCGTCACGTCCGCCCAGGGCATCTCATCCGCCGTCTTCAGCCACCACAGCGACCAGACGATCCGGCTGTCCCGGTCCAGCCAGCGACCGGCCTGGATCAGCTCCCGGTGCTGTCTCGACGACGACGTGCGCGCAGAGGCGAGTTCATCGAACTCCACCGGCGACTCCTCCGCTCCGCCGCGCGCGGCGGGCGGCTCCGCGGCCAGGCGCAGCGCTCCGCGCACCACCTCCGTCCGCACTCCGTGCGCGAGGCCGGGGGCGGGCAGGTCGCGCATCGCCCGCAGCATGGCCTCGTGCGCCACCCGGTCGACGTCGGGCCGCCGGGTCAGCGCCCGCCCCACGACGTTGTAGACCAGCGGCAGCAGACGCCGTACGAGGGTCTCCTGCGCGTCCCGGTCTCCCCGCCGGGCCGCCGCGACGAGCCTCCACTCGTCCCTGTCCGCCTCGTTCATCCCCGTACCACCTGGTCCTCTCGTACTGCGTGGGTCGTCGGTCGCGGTCCGCCGTTCCTCGTGGGCCCGCCGAGCCGCCCGAGCGGGCGCCGTGCGCTTGGGCGCACCGCGTCCGCTCGGGCGGGACGGGAGCAGCGGATTCGTGCTGTGGTCAGGACTCCTCGCGGCGCCCGTGCGTGTCGTCGCCGTGCCGGTCGCGGTCGTGGTCGTGGTGCGGGCGGCCCCGGTGGCTGTGGCGCGCGGTCGGGCTCGCGCCGGGCGTCGCGGTCTCCTCCGCCGCGTCACCCACGTACGTGATGTCGGGGCGGGGCGGCTGGGACATGCCGCTGCCGAGGTAGTAGTCGACCTCGTGGGACTGGAGGTAGCCCTTGACCGTCATGTCGTTGCGGTAGGCGGGGTTGTGCGCCAGCGTGTAGAGGCGGGTGTCCGTGGCCTGGTTCGTGGTGAAGACGAGCAGTTCGTTGTTGTCGGCATTGGTGTACACGGCCTCCTCGCGCCAGTCGCCGAAGAGGTCGGCGACCAGTGCGGGGGTGTTGGCGTTGCCGAAGCCCTTGGCGCCGTACTTCCAGGCGGTCAGGACGCGGGGCACCCCGGTGGTCCCGGTCGGGGAGTCGGGGTTCCACTTCTCGATCTTGCCGTCGTTGAGCAGTTCCATGCTGGTGTCGCCGTCCCACCACAGGCCCATGCCCGGCCAGGGGGCCTTGGAGGTGTCCTTGACGAGCAGTTCGTCGGAGGCGGCGTTGTGGAGGCCGGAGAAGGACCAGGCTTCCATGCCGGGGGCGTCGGGGTCGATGTCGCCGACCAGTCCGCGGCCGACGTCGACCACGTTCTTGCCGTGGTGCTTCCAGATCATGGTGCCGTCGGCGGCGTCGTAGTAGTACTCGCGCAGTCCGCTCTCGTTGTCCTGCTGGACGCCGTAGCCCTCCAGGCCCGGCCGGTCGGGATCGATGTCGGCGATGTACCAGCGGTCGCCGTGGATGACGCCCTGGCCGGCCAGGCTGTAGCGCAGGGTGCCGTCGCCGTTGAGCACGAACCCGATCTCGGCGACCTCGTCCTTGCCGTCGCCGTCGACGTCGATGACGCGGGTGTTGTGCCCGTCCGGCGCGTCCTGGTTCCCGCGCAGCCACTTCCACTTGCGCTGCACGGTGGAGCCGTCGAAGGTCCAGGCGGTGTACATGAGGTTGAAGCCGCCCCGGCCGACCCGGTTCTTCATGAAGGAGACCAGGGTGGGGGTGTGGCCGTCGAGGTAACCGACGGCGAAGCGGGCGTACATCGGCCCGTCCGCCAGGTAGTCGTCGGGGACCGGGGCCGTGGCGCGGGGGGCGCCGGTCATGCCGTCGAGCATGGCGATGAACTGGTGGTCGGCGGTCTCGCCCTCGCCGAAGGTGGTGCCGTCGCCGAAGGTGACGCCGTTGGCTATGCGGGCGGCGACCTCCGCCTTGCCGTCACCGTCGAAGTCGTAGACGGTGATCCCGTCCCAGTTGCCGGTGTCCAGGCCCGCCGAGCCGCCCTCGATGTTGTTGACGTTCACACCGTTGGGACCCATGTGCATGGACCACAGGAAGGTGCCGTCGCTGCGGTACGCCTCGATGGCGCGCGGGGCGGTCTGCCGGTCGACGAGGTAGTCGTACGCGCCGTCGCCGTCGAGGTCGCCGACCCAGGTGAACTTGACCTGGGCGCCGTCGCGCAGCGGAACGCGGACGACGGGCTCCTGGGCGTGGTCCGCCGTGAGCGTGAAGGGAGCGCCGGCGTCCTGCCCCGCGCTCCGCTCCGCACCGTCGACCACCGGCCGGACCTGGTAGCTGTTGTCCGCGGTCAGGTCGGCCGTGGAGTCGGTGAAGTTGGTGCCCTTGGTCAGCACCTGCGCGTTCAGCTTGGTGTAGGCGCCGTCCTTCCCGGCGGAGCGGTACACGTTGAAGCCGATGCCGTCGGGGTCGAGTCCCAGCAGCCGCCAGGAGACGAGGACGGCCGTGGCGCTGCTGCGCACGGCGACCACGCCGCGGTCGAGCCTCTCCATCGGGCGCGCGGTCCCCGCCGTCCCCGAGGCGGGCTGGTCCGTGGAGGCCATGCCCAGCGGGGAGAGGTCGGTGAGCAGCGCGAGGGACGCGGCCACGGCGGCCGAGCCCGCTCCGACGGACCACCAGACGGCTTTGCGGCGACGGTGCTTGGGGTGCACAGGAGTCTCCTGTTGTTCTCTCGTGGACGGCGCGGCGGGTCGTACGGGGGGCCGCCGCGGCGCCTTGGATCGGTGCCTTACGAATGGGAGACCGGTGCGGGGGGCCGATGTCTCAGAAAACGCGAGAACTTATGAGTGTGACGGCTGTCACGTTGAGGTTTGGTGTGCCGATGTGGGTGAACCGGCCGTATTCGCCCGTCTCGCCGCCCGGGGGCGCCGGCGCGGCCGCCGGTCCGGGGGATCTCCCCGGCTTGTCGCTGTCGCCGACGGTGGCACACTGTCGCTGCGTGACGGTGGCCGTCGAGCCCGGGCGCCGAGGGCCGCCCACGTCACCGCATTCACGAGGCAATGGGGAAGGACGGTGTCGCGTGCGCTCGCGCGAAGCTGGGCCGCGTTCGGACGCGGCCAGGGTGGCGGCTGCCGCCGAAGGAGACCGGCAGGCCCTCGATGCGCTGGTGACCGACTATCTGCCGCTGATCTACAACATCATCGGCAGGGCCATGGACGGCCACCCCGACGTCGACGACATCGTGCAGGAGACCATGCTGCGCGCGGTGAACCACCTCTCCGCGCTGCGAGAGCCGGAACGGTTCCGCTCCTGGCTGGTCGCCATCGCGGTGCGGCAGGTGCGCGACTGGGAGCAGGCCCGGCGGGCCCGGCCGCAGCCGGGACTGCCCGAGGACACCGTCGCGCAGGCGGATCCGCGGGCCGACTTCGCCGACCTCACGATCCTCCGGCTGGATCTGTCCGGACAGCGCCGGGAGGCGGTGGAGGCCACCCGATGGCTGGAGGAGTCCGATCGCGAGACCCTGTCCCTGTGGTGGATGGAGACCGCCGGGCAACTGCGCCGGGGCGACTGGGCGGCCGCCGGCGGACTCGACCCGCATCAGGCGGCCGTACGCGTGGCGCGCGTAAAGGAACGCCTGGAGGCGGCCCGCTCCGTGCTGCGCGCACTGGCCGCCTCACCCCGATGCCCCGAACTGACGCGGTGTCTGGCGTCCTGGGACGGCCGCCCCAGCGCCCGGTGGCGCAAGCGGCTGAGCCGGCACGTCCGCGACTGCCCCTCCTGCGGAAGCGTCCGGGGTGCCCTCATTCCCGCCGAGGGCCTGCTGGGCGGTCTGGCCCTCGTACCACTGCCACTGGGCCTCTCCGCTCACCTGATCATGGGCGTCCTGGGGGGAACGAAGGGCGGTGCGGCGGGCGCCGGTGCGGGCGCGTGGCCGGATGCCGCCACGGCTGTCCGGAGCGCGGGCCGGGCCGGGCGAACCGCCGGGCGGCTGGCCAACGGGCCGGTCGCGGCGGTGGCGTCGGGCGCTCTCGTGCTGGCCGGTGCGGGCCTGTGGTACGGACTCGCCGGGCCGTCGGACACCGGCGCCCGCCCCGAGGCCCGGCAGCAGTCGGCGCCGGCTTCGTCGCCCGGTCTCTCGGTCTCCCCCTCGGCGTCGTCCGCACCGCCTCCGAGTGCCGCCCCGGCCCCGGAGACCGTGGCGCCGTCCACGGACCGCGCCACGACACCCGCCGGTGCGTCCCCCACCCCCCGCTCGACGCCCGCGTCGGGCATCCTGGGCCCGCACGCGCTGCGCGCTGCGGCTCTGCCCGGCCAGTACGTGGGCGTACGCGACGGGCGGGCGGTGATGACGAGTGCGCTGGACGGGACGTCGCTCGCCGCACAGCAACTGGTCTTCACCGTCGTCCCGGGCCTGATGGGCAGCGGTTGCTACTCCTTCCGGCACACCGGTGGCTCTTACCTGCGCCACACGGGTTACCACGAGGGAGCGCTGGAACTGGGCGCCAACGATGGAAGCGCACGGTTCCGCGCCGACGCCACCTACTGCCTCCGCGAGGGGGAGGAGCGGGGGTCCAAGGCCCTGTTCGCCTTCAACAGCCCGCTGTCGCACCTGCGTCGGCGCGACGACGGCAGCGTGTGGCTCGAACCGCGGGAAGGCGCGGACGCCGGCTACGGGACCGGCACGTCCTTCCTGTTCGTCACCCCCTGAGAGGTCCGGGCCGCAGGACGCCACCGGACCTCAGGAGGGCGTTGCACTCCTGTTGCAGCGCGACGTCCGCCCACATCGGGTGCTGCGGTGCGGCGTTGGAGCAGACGACGGCGCCGCGTGCCCCGGCGCGGGCCGAGGCGGTGACGGCGCGGCGGCAGAAGTCCGCGCCGAACGCGCCGCCTTCGAAGGTGCTGTGCAGGGGGGTGTATCCGATCCATCCCTCCCCGAACACCAGGGGCACTCCCCTCTCGTCCGCCCAGTCGCCGGCCGCCGCGATCCACAGATCGAGCGTCGCCTCCATCGCCGGGACGTGCGGGACACGGCGGTCGTGGAGCCAGGTGTCGAAGAGACCGGGGTCGCACCAGTCGTGGAGGTAGATTTCGCGCGGGCCGACGACGGTGGCCGCCAGACGCCACCGGTCCTTCTCGGGCGGCGCCCAGTCCGCCAGGCGGGGAGCACCCGGCCGCAGCAGTTCCCGCGCCGCCCGCTCCTGGGGGAAGGGACGGGAGGTGTCGCGCAGCGCGTAGGTGTCGAGGAGTTCGTCGAGGACGCCGTGGACGTAGGGGTGGAAGACGGCGACGTCGACGCCGCGGGGGATGCCGTGCAGGGAGTTGACGGGGACCTCGGCGTAGTTGACCGTGACGGGCCTGTCGGGGTGGCGTTCGCGGAAGCGGGCGAGGCCGCGTTGCAGACGGGGGCGCAGGGCGACGACGGTGTCGTCGCCGGTCAGTCCCTCGGCCAGGCGGCCGGCCTGGACCTCGTTGTGCAGCTCGGTGAAGGCGATCCGGTCGTCGAGACCGTCGTGGCCGGCCAGGAAGTCGACGAGGTCGGCCAGCGCGTCCGCGAGCGCTTCCGCACGGCGTTCGGGCTCGATGGCCATGATGGTGTCGAACCAGGCCCGGTCGCCGGCGAAGGACGGCGACTGCTGGTACTCCCAGCTCGACAGGATGACGAAGCAGTCGTGCCGCCTGGCCGCCTCGAACAGGGCGAGCAGATGGGCTCGGGCGTCGATCTCGGTCTCGCCGCGTACGTCGTACCAGCGCACGCGCTGTCCGTAGGCGCCGCCGAGCGGGCCGAGGCGCAGCCGGGTGGTGTCGAGGCCGGTGCCGAACAGGAGCAGCGGCATGGCGCAGACGCGGACGGTGTTGTACCCGCGTTCGACCGCCTCGGCGAAGGCACGGTCGAGGTCGGCGAAGGGCTCGCCGGGGGCGGTGCGGGTGTACCAGGTGAAGTCCCACAGGGAGATGGTGAGGGTGCCGGGCAGGTGGCTGGGCAGCGCGGTGGGCACGGTGGGGCACGCCTTTCGTCACGGGCGGGGCGGGCGAGGACGACCGTCAGCTCTTCACGGCGCCCGCGGTGAGCCCTTCGAGGAGTTGTCTGCGCAGCAGGAAGAAGACGAGCAGGCTCGGTACGGCCGCGAGGACGGCCCCGGCGAGTACCAGGTCGTACTGGCGGCCGGTCGCGCCGAAGAGGGCCTGGATCCCGAGGGGCAGGGTGTAGTCCCCGGGGTCGCTGACGACGATGAGGGGCCAGATGAGGCTGTTGTAGCTGTTGAGGAAGGACCACACGCCCAGCGCGCCGAGTGCCGGCCGCAGCAGCGGCAGTACGACCCGGCGGAACAGCCCGAACTCGGTGCAGCCGTCGACCCGCGCGGCGTCCAGCAGGGCGTCCGGGACGGACTGCTCGGTGAACTGCCGCATCATGAAGATGCCGAACGCCGGAGCCACCCACGGCACGACCAAGGCGAAGTAGGGCGTGGTCAGGTGTGCCTTGGCGACCATGACGAACAGGGGCACGACGATCACGGCGAACGGTACCGCGAGCGAGCTGAACATGATGTTGAAGAGCACGTTCTTGCCGCGGAAGCGGTACTTGGCGAAGGCGAACCCCGCCAGGGAGCACAGCCCCACGGCGGCCGCGGTGGACAGGATCGCCACCACGGTGCTGATCAGCAGCCAGCTCCAGAAGGGCTGGCCGTCGAGCAGGCCGCGGTAGTTGTCCAGGGTGGCGGGGGAGGGCAGCGGCCGTGGCGGATAGCCGAAGATGTCGCCGCGGCTCTTGAAGGAGGAGGACAGCGCCCACAGCAGCGGCAGGGCGAAGACCAGCAGCAGTGCGATCAGGAAGGCGTACAGCGGCACACGGGAGAAGCGGGAGGCGGTGGTCATCGGTCGTTCCTTCCTACGCCCAGGGCCCGCATCGCGAGCTGTCCGAGGAGGAACACGGCGAGGAAGAGGAGGACGCCGGCGGCCGCCGCGTAGCCGAGCTGCTGGCGCTGGAATCCGGCCCGGAAGATGAACATGGCGACGGAGAGGGTGGATTCGCCGGGGCCGCCCTGGGTGAGCAGGTACGGCTCGTCGAAGATCTGCGCCGTGCTGACCAGGACGGTCACGGCGACGAACGCCGTCACCGGCCGCAGCGCGGGCAGGGTGACGTTCCAGAACCGGCGCACCGGCCCCGCGCCGTCGAGGGCGGCTGCCTCGTACAGCTCCCGGGGGACGTTCTGCAGGCCCGCGAGGAAGAAGACGGTGAGGTAGCCGGTCCAGCGCCACAGGACGAGGACGGCGACGGAGATCCGGGCCCAGCCGGGTGTGGTGAGCCAGTCGATGCCACCGAAGCCGAACAGGGCCTGTCCGACGGCGTTGACCAGCCCGAACTCGTTGTCGAAGAAGAGCCCGAAGACAAGGGTGATGACGATGGGGGAGATGACCACGGGCATGAAGTACGTCAGCCGGAACAGGTCCCGGCCGCGCAGGCCGCGGGTGTTCAGCGCCTGGGCGATGAGCAGGGCCGCCGGGACCACGACGCACAGCGTGAAGACGACGTAGAAGCCGGTGTTGCCGACCGAGGTCCAGAAGCCGCGGTCCCCGAGCAGGTCGCGGTAGTTGCGCAGCCCGACCCAGCGGGGAGTGCCGAGTCCGGCCCACTCGGTGCCGCTGAGGTACAGGCCGATGAGGAGCGGGACGAGCAGGAAGACGCCGTAGAGGACGTAGAACGGCGAGATGAACACGTATGGCGCGAGGTCCCGTTGGTTGCGGGACCACCAAGTGCGGCGGGCCGGCCCGGTACGGTCCTGCCCGGCGCGGGGGAGTGCCCGGGACCTGGTGGTGGCGGGGACGGTCATCGTTTCACCTGCTGCCGGTAGGCGGTCAGGCCGGCTTTGAGCGCGGCGGCGGGCGAGGTGCGGCCCTTCAGGGCGTCCAGGACCGGCCCTCCGAGGACGTCGGAGAGGATCTGCGTGCCGGGTGCCTGGTGGAGGAGGGGCAGGTCGGCGGCGGCGCGGCGGTAGACGTTGAAGACCCGCTGGCCACCGAGGTACTCGTCCTCGGTGCCGAGCAGTTCGGGGTCCTCGTACAGCGCCTTCAGCGTCGGCAGGAAGCCGCCCGACCTGTAGCGCAGGATCTGGCCCTCGCGGGTGAGGTAGACGCGGCGGAGCAGTTCGAGCGCGGCGTCGGTGTGCGGCTTGTCCTTGAGGACGGTGAAAGCGGTGCCGCCGAGGGTCGAGGCGAGGTGCCCGCCGCCCGCGAAGCGCGGCAGGGTCCGCATCCGCCACCTGCCCGTCTGCTCGGGCACGTTGGCCTGGAGGCCGTAGGCGTTGTACCAGTTGGGCATGGCGGTGGCCGCGAGCCGGCCCGACTTGAGCGCGGCGGCACACGCGCTGCCGTACGGGTCGGGCAGGGCCAGCAGGACACCGGAGCGCACCCCGCGGGCCATGAACTCCAGTACTTCCACGGCTTCGGGTGAGTCCAGGGTCAGTTCGCCGGAGGCGTCGAAGAAGCCGCCGCCCCGCTGGAGCAGGAGTTGCAGGAAGCCGTTGACGATGGCGGCGTTGTCGCCGGTGGAGACCATGCCCAGGCTGATCCCGCGGTCGGTGTGCAGGCGCTCGCCGTGCTCGGCCAGTTCCTCCCAGGTGCCGGTGTCCTCGGGGATGCCGTACGTGTCGAAGAGGTCGTGCCGGTAGTAGAGGACGGTGACGGAGTTGTCGGAGTCCAGGCCGTAGGGGACGCCGTCGACCGTGTAAGGGGCGAGTTTGAGGAGGCGGTCGCCGAACGGCCGGACGGTCTCGGACAGGTCCACGAACAGGTTCCGGGCGATGCCGGAGCCCATCACCCGGGGGTACTGGTCGAGGACGATGCCCGCGAGGTCCGGCGTGTTCCCGTCGGCGACCGCCTGCGTCATCATCCGGGTGACGATGTCGGGCGGCGCCGCGCTGGTGATCCGCATGCGGTAGTCGAAGCGGGAGCCCCGCATCAGCGAGGCGTCCTCGACCGCCGTCCGGTACGTCGTGACGTAGCCGGGGTCGTGTGTCCAGAGGCTGACGGCCACGCGTCCGGAGGTCACGGGCGGTGCCGAGGAGGTGCCGCACGCGGACAGGGCCGGCGCCGTGAGCAGTCCGGCCGCCGCTCCGCCGGCTCCGCGCAGGAGCGCCCTGCGGGCGAGGTCAGGCATGGCCGGCTGCTCCCGCGCGTACGGCGAAACGGTGCACGGGGACCAGCCGGGCCGTGTGGAGGACGGCGGTGTCATGAGCCGCCGCGAGGCCGTCGCGGACGGAGGCGTCGACGTACACCTTGCTGTCACGCGCCAGGGGCAGGATCCGGATCTCGACCCCGTGCTCGACGGCCTCCTCGCCCAGGCGGCGCAGACCGATCTCCCAGTCCGGCCCGTACCAGAAGTGGTCGGCGACGAGCCGTCCACCGACGTACGCCCTGGCCACGTCACCGGTGTAGGCCAGTCGCAGCAGCACCTCGCCCTCGCCCGACAGGGCCTCGGGGGGCACGGCGACCCGGTACCCGGCCGCGGCGTCGAAGTCCTCGTCGCGGGGTGCCGAGGCGCGGCCCTGGGAACCGCCCGTCCGCGCGGGCGGGACGGCGGCCTCGGCCCGTGAGCAGGTCACCACCGGCTCCGGCAGCTCGCGGTCGGTGCGCAGGGTCCACCGGGTGAAGACACCGTCGGGCCGCGGGCCGCCCACGCCGTCCCCCGTCAGGCCGTGCGGTGCCGGCAACAGGGCGAGGCAGGTGTGGGGTTCCGTGGTGTGCACGTGGAGTTCGGCCCCGTCGGCGACGACGAGCCGACGGCTGAGGACCAGACGGTCCTCGCCCCAGATCCGGACCTTGTCGACGGCCCGCGCCTGCTCCTCGTCGAGGACGAGCAGCCGTACGCGGCCGGCGGGTGTCCGCAGGGTGAGCGCGGCGTCCGTGCCGGGCGCCGGGACGGACACCAGCGTCCGGTCCGGCCCGCGGTCCACTTGGGCCGGGCCTTCCACGCCCACTGCGGCCGGCAGGGAGAACGTCACGGGGATACCGGCGGTCGCGGCCAGCACGGTCGTCGGGACGCCGTCCACGTCGAGCCGGGTGACGGGCTGGGCCGAGGCCCAGTCGAGGACGATCCCGCGGCCGAGGTCGTGGCCGATCGGCCACACGAAGTGGGCTCCGGACGGCACGGTCACCGGCTGCTCGGGCAGGGTGACGGTACGGCCGTCGTCCAGCCGCACCCGGAAGCGGACCCGGTCGTGCCGGGGGAGCGGCTCGTGCGGCTGGTGGTTGTTGACGAAGAGGAAGCCGCGGTCACCGTCGGAGCGGACGGCCCAGCGCAGGGTGGTGCGGTCGTCGAGCCCCGCGGGCTCCGTCTCCGGCAGCACGAGCGGCATGCGGGCCAGGTCCGCGCCCGAGTCGCGCAGGAACAGGTGCTGCAGGCGCAGCCCGTGGAAGGAGGGGCGCACCTGGCCGTACTCGCCGAGCGGCGCCTGGAAGTCGTAGGTGACCGCCGGGAGGTCGTTGGGGTAACCGGTGTCGTGGGACTCCTGGTTGGGCACCGCGTGGTCCAGGCGCTGGGAACAGCCGTGGTACAGGTAGTAGCCCTGCCACACCGAGCCGCTGCCCAGCTTGGCCAGCGCCAGCGACGTGAGGTCGGCGGCGGGCACCAGCGGCCTGCGGTGGTAGGCGATGGCCATGCCGCCGCCCACCTCGCAGGTGGCGTACGGGTAGCGGCGGTCGTCGGGGCCGGTGCCGGTGGGGGCGTGGGACCTGAGGTCGGCGCCGATGGCGTGGTCGTCGCGGATCGGGGTGAAGAAGTAGTGACGGCGCATGTCCCGGGCCCAGCCCTCGTGCGCGTCCTCCCAGAACGCCTCCGGGTAGCCGCCGTACAGCGGCAGCAGGACGTCCTCGGGGATGTCGGCGGCGCCCCAGCCGGTGGCGGTCCACAGGGGTGCCCGCAGGCCGGCGCCCTCCGCCGTACGGCGCAGGGTCGCGAGGTGGGCGGGCTGGTCGTACAGTTCGTTCTCCACCTGGACGGCGACGATCGGGCCGCCCTCGCCGTGGGAGAGCCCGCGCAGTTCCCGGGCGATGCGGGCGTAGTACGGCCCGACCAGTGCGAGGTAGGCGGGATCGTCGGTCCGGGGGACGCATCCCGCCTCCTCCAGCCAGTCGGGGAAGCCGCCGCCTCGGCACTCGCCGTGGGACCACGGACCGATCCGCACCGCCACCAAGAGGCCGAGTTCGGCGCAGAGTGCCACGAAGCGCCGCACATCGAGGTCCCCGTCGAAGCGCAGGACGCCCCGCTGTTCCTCGTGCTGGTTCCAGAAGAGGTAGGTGGCCACGACGTCGATTCCGCCGGCGCGGATCTTCAGCAACTCCTCGCGCCATTCGCCGGCCGGGTAGCGGCTGAAGTGGAACTCTCCCATGACGGGTATCCAGGGCTTCCCGTCCCTGCTCACATGACGGCTGTTCACCGACACGGCCCCGGGCGTCCCCTCGGGACCGCCCATCGGCAGATGGCCCGCCAGGGGCGGGGAGGGCTTCTGGGCACGCAACAGCAACATGACGGGCGGCTCCCGTGTCGGCGGCTCGGTGAAGTGGGTTCATCGTCAGGGCGGCCCTGAGGGGTGTCAAGATGTATTCATATTTAATGGTGGGCGCTATGATGGGTGCCGACCGTTGCGCGCCGGTGGCGCCCTGGTGCGCGCACCCCTGGGTGCGCCCGGACGCGAGGAGATGGCGACATGGCGGCCTACAGTGCCCGGGGTGTCCATGGGCAAGTGGTCCAGTCGCTCGGTGCGCGCATCGTCGGCGGCGGCATGTCCGAGGGGGACATCCTGGACGTGCGGGCCCTCGGGGAGGAACTCGACGTCAGCCTCACCGTCATGCGTGAGTCCCTCAAGGTGCTGGCCGGCAAGGGCCTGATCGACGCACGGCAGAAGCGCGGCACCTTCGTCCGGGAGCGCAGGTACTGGAACCTGCTCGACGCGGACGTCATCCGCTGGCGCGTGGAGGGCGGCGCCGGGGAGCAGCTCATGCGCGATCTGGCCGACGTCCGGTCGATCGTCGAGCCCGCCGCCGCGCACCGCGCCGCGCTGCACCGGAGCGACGCCGATCTCGACGCGCTGGAAGCGGCACTGGCGGCCATGGGGCGGGCGCGGTCGGCGTCGGCCGACGCGGCCGACGCCGACGCCGCCTTCCATCGGGCACTGCTCGCGGCCACCGGCAACGAGATGCTCGCCCGCATGGACCTGCTGCTGACGCCGGGGCTGCGCGAACGCGATCGCCTGGTCCACTCCCACGCCTCGGTCGACGATCCCGTACCCAGTCACCGCGCGGTCCTCGACGCCGTGCGCGACGGCGACGCCGCCCGCGCCGAACTCGCCATGCTCGACCTGCTGGCGAAGGCCGCCCGCGACCTCGACCGGCTCGGCGCGGCCGCCGACGACCCCTCGCCGGCCCGCTCCCCCCGGCGAACGGCCGGCTGAGCGTCCGGACGATCCCCGCCGGGGGTCCGACTGTGAGCGGCGCCTCAGGCGGTGCCTCTTGGCACATCCGCATTAATTCATATTTAATAATTCCGGTGGTGCTCCTCGCGGCGCCACCGGCCCTTCGCCTCCCGACCGCGCAGCCGCCCCGGAGCCGCCTCATGCCGTCCACAGATCCGCAACCGCCCGTCCCGGGACGCCGTTTCGCCGGACGGGTCGCCCTGGTCACGGGAGCCGCCGGCGGGATCGGTGCCGCCGTCGCGCGGCGCCTCGCGGACGAGGGGGCCCGCGTCGTCGTCGCGGACATCGACACGACCGAGGGCGAACGCACCGCCCGCGCCCTGCGGGAAACCGGCGGGGAAGCCCTCTTCCACCACACCGACGTCAGTGACGAAGAGTCCTGGGCCTCGGCGCTGGAGACCGCGCGCGGCGCGTACGGCCCCGTCTCCGCTCTGGTGTCCAACGCCTACGCCGTGCGCGTCGCCCCCGCCCACGACACGACCCTCGACCAGTGGAACCAGCAGCTCGGCGTCACCCTCACCGGCGCCTTCCTCGGCTTCCGCGGCTGCCTGGACGACCTGCGCGCCACCCGCGGCAGCGCCGTGCTGATCTCCTCCGTGCACGCCCTGGTCGGACTGCCCGGCCGCCCCGCCTACGCCTCCGCCAAAGCCGGACTCACCGGCCTGGCACGCCAGTTGGCGGTCGAGTACGGTCCCGAAATCCGCGTCAACGCGCTGCTGCCGGGCCCCGTGCTCACCCGCGCCTGGGACGGCATCGCAGAGGAGGACCGGCGGGCCAGCGCGGAACAGACCGTGGCGGGGCGGCTCGGCCGCCCGGAGGAGATCGCCGGCGCGACCGCCTTCCTGCTGAGCGACGACGCCTCCTTCGTCACCGGCGCCTCACTGGTCGTCGACGGCGGCTGGAGCGCGTACAAGACCTCCGCCTGAACCCGCCCGACCCGCGCCCGCCTCACCCGTCGGGGGCACCCGCGTCCGGTGCGCAGCCCGCCCGGCACCGGGACACCGGCCGTCCCAAGGAGAAGCATGAAGATCACCCGTGTCGAGACCTTCGCGGTGCCGCCCCGCTGGCTGCTGTGCCGGATCGAGACGGACGACGGTGTCGTCGGCTGGGGGGAACCGGTGGTCGAGGGCCGCGCCGCCACCGTCCGCACGGCCGTGCACGAGCTGTCCGAACTCCTCCTCGGACAGGACCCGCTGCGCATCGAGGACCACTGGCAGACCATGACCAAGGGTTCCTTCTACCGCGGCGGACCGGTCCTCTCCAGCGCGGTCGCCGGACTCGACCAGGCCCTGTGGGACATCGCGGGCAAGGTCTACGGCGCACCCGTCCACCAGCTCCTCGGCGGCCCGGTCCGCGACCGCGTCCGGGCCTACACCTGGGTCGGCGGCGACGAGCCCACCCAGATCGCCGAGGCCGTGACGGAGCAGACGGAGGCCGGTTTCACCGCGGTCAAGATGAACGCCTCCGGGCGGATGAACCGGCTGGCGACCACCCGGGACATCGACGAGGTCGTCTCCCGGGCCGCCGCCGCCCGCGAGGCGCTCGGTGCCGACCGGGACTTCGCCGTCGACTTCCACGGCCGGTTCACGGCCGCCAACGCCGCCAAGGTGCTCCCGTACCTCGCCCCGTACAACCCGCTCTTCGTCGAGGAGCCCGTGCTCCCCGAGTACACCCACCGGCTCGGCGACCTGGTGGCCCGATCGCCGGTGCCGCTGGCCACGGGGGAGCGGCTCTACTCGCGCGCCGAGGTGCTCCCCGCCCTCACGGCGGGCGTGGCCGTCGTCCAGCCCGACCTGTCCCACGCGGGCGGCATCTCCGAGGTCCGCCGGATCGCCGCGCTGGCCGAGACCTTCGACGTGCTCCTCGCACCGCACTGCCCGCTGGGCCCCGTCTCGCTCGCCGCCAGCCTCCAGATCGCCTTCAGCACCCCGAACTTCCTCATCCAGGAGCAGAGCATAGGCATCCACTACAACGTCGGCGCCGGACCGCTGGACTACCTGGTCGACACCGTGCCCCTGCGCTTCCACGACGGCCATCTGCTCCGGACGGCCGCCCCCGGCCTCGGCGTCGAGGTGGACGAGAAGGCGGTCCGCGCCGCCGACAACACCGTCGCCGACTGGCGCAACCCGCTGTGGCGCCACACCGACGGCTCCTTCGCCGAATGGTGACCGCGTCCGCCGGCCCGCTCCCCGCCCCCACCCCCTGGACGTGAATGACATGACCGACGTGAACCCCCCGGCCCGTGCGAAGAACGACGCCTTCGCGACCGTGCTCCGCCGCACCCGCCTCGCCGCCATCGTGCGCGGCACGGACCCCGACGCCGCCCTGCGCACGGTCCTCACCCTCGCCGAGGAAGGCGTCGCGCTGGTCGAAGTCTCCCTCAACACCACCGACGCCCTCGGCGTCATACGCCGGGCCACCGCCGAGGCGGCCCCCACCACCGCCGTCGGAGCCGGCACCGTGCTGACCGAGGACGACGTCGCCCGCGTACGCGAGGCCGGGGCGAGCTGGATCGTGACCCCCGCGCTCAGCGAGTCCGTCGCCGCCTCGGTCCGGGCCGGACTGCCGGTCCTGGCCGGCGCCCTCACCCCGACCGAGGCCGTCGCCGCCCACCGCGCGGGAGCCGACGCCGTCAAACTCTTCCCCGCCTCGATCGGCGGACCCGCCTATCTCAAGGCGCTCCGCAACCCCTTCCCCGACCTGCCCTTCGTACCGGTCGGCGGCGTGGACCTCACCAGCGCCGAGCAGTACCTCGCCCACGGCGCGGTCGCGGTCGGCGTCGGCTCGCCGCTGGTCGGCGACGCCGCGCACGGCGGGGACCTGGACGCCCTGCGCGCACGCGCCCGCCGCTTCGTCGCGCTCTGCGCCCGCGACACCGAGGCGCGGGCGTGAGCACCGCGCCCGGCTCCGTGCCCGTCGACGTGCTGACCTTCGGCGAGACCATGCTCGCCACCCAACTGCCCGGCCCCCTGGCTGTCGGGGCACCGGCCCGGACCACGATCGCCGGCGCCGAGTCCAACGTCGCCGTCGGCCTGTCCCGGCTCGGCCACCGGGCCGCCTGGGCGGGCCTGGTCGGCGACGACGAACCCGGCCGGCTGGTCCTGCGCACCCTGCGCGGCGAGGGCGTGGACACCGCACGGGCCGGCACGCACCCCACCGCCCCCACCGGCGGCATGCTCCGCGAGCGGCGCGTCGCCGACCTGATGCGCGTCCACTACTGGCGCCGCCACTCCGCCGCCTCCCTGCTCACCCCCGACGCCCTCGCGCCCGCCCTCGGCGACGGCGCCCGGATCCTGCACCTGACCGGCATCACCTGCGCCCTCGGCCCCGGTCCGCTGGCGGCGGTGCGCGAGGCCGCCGCCCACGCCCACGCCCGCGGCTGGACCGTCGCGCTGGACGTCAACCACCGGCAGCGGCTCTGGTCGGCCGAGGAGGCGGGCGCGGCACTGCTCCCGCTGCTGCCGCACGTCACCGTCCTCATCGCCTCCGACGACGAACTCCCCGTGGTGGCCCATGCCCTCGCCGAGCGGCCCGGGGGCGAGGAACGGGCCGTCGCCGCGCTGCTGGACGCCGGGGTGCGCGAAGTGGTGGTCAAGCGCGGGGGAGAGGGAGCCGCCTTCCGCGACCGGGACGGCACCCGGCACGCGCTGCCCGCCCTCCAGGTGCCCGTACGGGACACGGTCGGCGCCGGTGACGCGTTCTGCGCCGGGTATCTCTCCGGCCTGCTCGACGGTCTGGCCCCGGACGGACGGCTCGCCCGCGCCAACACCCTCGGAGCCTTCGCGGTCGCCTCGGACGGCGACTGGGAGGGCTTGCCCCGCCGCGACGAACTGCACCTGCTCGCCACCGCGCCGGGCAGCACGATCCGCTGACCCGCCCGTCCACGGCCGGCCCACCGCCGACCGGCCGTGGAACCCGCCCTCGACCCCGCCCGGAGCGCCGCACCATGACCACCATGACTCCCCTGGACCACCCGGACCGCCTGGAGCTGGGCGAGGGCATCCGCTGGGTCGACTCCGGGCTCGGCGCCGTCTTCCGGGCCCGGGTCCGCGTTCCCGGGCTGCCGACGGCCGCCTACCGTACGACGGCCGCCTGACCGCGCCGCGTCACCGGGTCACCGGGACCGAACCCAGCAGGTGCCGCCCGCGGCGCACCTCCAGGAGCACGGCGTCCGGCTCGTCCGGCAGCCGGTGGTCCAGGACCAGCGGTACGCCCGCCTCGCGGGTGCCGAGGCCGCGCGACCGGAGCACACGGCCCCCCGCGTCCCGAAGCAGCACCTCGACGGGGCCCCGTCCCGCCGGCACACACGTACCGGTCACCGCCCCTCCCGCGTGGGCGAGCGGCGCGCTCCACCAGGCGTGCTCGCCCACCGCGGTCACCGCCCCGAGGTACGGTCCGAGCGACACGGTCCCGTCCAGTCGGGTCGTCTCCCCGGGGGCCAGCTCCTCGTAGGGGCCGAGCGCCTCGCACTCCACGACCCGGTGACGTGGCCGCAGGCCGCCGAGGTGCTCCAGCGGCGCGTCCAGCGGGTGCTCCAGCCACACCTCGGCCCGTGAACCGCCGTCGGTGTAGGGGGCGGTGGGGTCGACCGGGAAGCGGTAGGTCCAGGTCCCGGCCGGGCCCACATGGGCGATCCAGCCGGCCGCGTCGGGGAAACCGACCTTGCCGACGACGTCCTGGGCGGGTACGTGCAGGACGTCGCCGCGGCGTTCGACGCGGGGCCGTCCGGTGCCCGCGACCAGGTCCACGGTCTGCGGCGCGCCCGATCCGGCCGTGGCCAGCCACACCCCTTCGCCGGGCCGCCGGGGAGGGTGGCCCGGCAACTGCGTGACGTTCCACAGCGCCCAGCGCACGCGCCGCGTGGAGACGTTGGTCGCGGCCAGCCGCAGCGTGAAGTCGCACCGGCCGGCCACGAGGCCGATCCGGCGGGTCAGGCGGAGTCCGGTACGGGGGTCGTCGCCGCTGGTGAGGGTGAGGTCCACGCGTGAGCCGTCGCCCGCCGCCTCCACGGTGCAGGCGTACGCCCCCGAGTCCAGTACCGGGTCCGGGGGCCCCGCCCACTCCCGGGACCCCGACCAGCCCTGCGGGGCCGGCCAGGTCTTGTCGCCGCCCCAGTTGTGCCAGGCGGACATCGGTCCGTCGTGCGGGCCCACGGTGTGCGGGTCCCGGGCGTTCAGCTCGTCGTCCAGGAGGCCGGGGTCCCGGTGCAGGAACTCCCGCCCGTCGCGGACCGCCGACAGGACGCGGCCGCCCAGGGCGGGGGCGATCACCAGCCGGATCAGCCCGTTGCCGACCTCCACCACCTCGTGTCCGGCGCGGGCCCGGCGGACGGCACGCACCCGGCCTCCGTCCGTGCGGTGTGCGGGCGCGGGTGTGCTGTTCACAGACGTACTCCTGTTCCGGCGTGCTCAGTACTCGGACGCGGCGTGCTCAGTCCTCGAAGACGAGGCAGACCTTGCCGGCGGCGCGGCCGGCCGCGGCCTCGTAGGCGCGAGCCGCCTCGGTGAGCGGGAAGCGGTCGCTGACCAGCCGCTCGGGGTGCAGTCCCTGCCGGGCGAGCAGTTCGGCCAGCCGGGTCATGCCCTGGACGGAGGTGACCCAGGAGCCGGAGATCAGCACCTGCTTGTGCAGGACGTCGTCCGAGACGTCCAGGGTCATCTGTCCGCCCTCGCCGACGAGTGCGAGCCGGCCGCGCACCCGCAGGGACTTCAGGGCGAGGGAGCGGGCCGCGGGGTGTCCGGAGCAGTCGACCGCGGCCTCGACGCCGGTGGAGCCGGTCAGTTCCCGGATCCGCTCCAGCGGCTCGGCGGCGGAGTCGAGGACCTCGTCGAAGAGGCCGAGCGAGCGGGCCCACTCCATGCGCTCGGGGACGACCTCGGCGCCGTACACGGTCGTCACCCCGAGGGCGCGCGCGACCAGGGCGGCGGCGCCGCCGACCGGACCGAGCCCGGTCACCAGCAGACGGTCCGCGCCGCTCAGCGCGATCCTGGTGAGCGCCTCGTACACCGTGCCGATGCCGCAGGCGATGAACGCGCCGTCGACGTAGGTGAGCGGCTCGGGGAGCGGGACGCAGGTGTTCTCGTCGGCGAGGAGGTAGGGGGCGTGGCCGCCGTCGCGCTGCCATCCGTAGGCGGCGCGGGAGGCGGACGTACAGCCGATGAAGTAACCGCGCGCGCACTCGTCGCACTGGCCGCAGCCGGAGATGTGGTAGACGGCCACCCGGTCGCCGGGCTTGAGCCGCTCGCAGCCGGGGCCGACCTCGACCACCTCGCCGGCCGGTTCGTGGCCGGCCACCACGTTGTCGTAGCGGGCGCCGCCCTCGCCGATGTGGCCGTTGTAGATGTAGTGGATGTCGCTGCCGCAGATCCCGGAGGCGCGGGTGCGCAGGACGACCTGTCCGTGGCCCGCGCGGGGCCGTGGTGTCTCCCGCAGGTCCACGGTGCCGTCACCGGGCAGGAAGGCGCCGGTCATGGTGGTGGGGGTGGTTGCTGTGCTCATGCTGTTCCTCGTTGCCTCGGGTACTGCGTGCGGGGGGGGTGCCGGCGTTCAGGACGACAGGAGGTCCTTGGACGCGGAGGGCGCCGCCGGTACGGCACCGCCGGTGTGCCGCGTACCCGGGTCCTCGGGCACGTCCAGGCAGCGCCAGGTGAGCAGGGCGCCGGCCAGGTACATGCCGATGTAGACGATGACGACGCCGGTGTGTCCCACGAGCGGGTCGACCAGCGCGTACGTCAGCGGACCGACGAAGGTGGAGAGACCGGCGGCGAGACTGTAGATGCCCATGGCGTTGCCCTTGTCCTCCTCGGGCACCAGCGACGGCAGCAGCGCGGACAGGGGGATGTATCCGGCGAGCATGATGCCGTAGACGACCGTGGCCAGCAGGGCGATGGCGTAGTTGCCCGGCGCGAGCTGGGGGATCCAGTAGACGAGGGCGACACCGAGCGCGCAGCCGACGCCGCCGGCCCAGGCGATGGTGTCGCGCCAGCCGAAGCGGTCGCTGAGCCGGCCGAAGAACGGGTCGGCGAGGATGCCGATGACACCCATGAACGTGACCAGTGCCAGATACTTCGACTCGCTGATGCCGATGTCGTCGGTGAAGAACGACGGCAGGAACACGAAGAACCCGAAGTACGGCGTCGTGTTGATCATGCGGACCACCGCCGCGATCCCGATGCGCGGATGGCGCTTGAGCACGCTGACGCCGCGCAGCAGTTCCGCCCGGAAGGAGAAGTCCGGGGCGGTGGTGTCCACCATCGGCCGGGTGCCGCGGGCCTCCTTCACGGCGAACGAACCTATGGCCGCGCCC
This sequence comes from Streptomyces ziwulingensis, assembly GCF_039542605.1. Taxonomy (NCBI): domain Bacteria; kingdom Bacillati; phylum Actinomycetota; class Actinomycetes; order Kitasatosporales; family Streptomycetaceae; genus Streptomyces; species Streptomyces ziwulingensis. The sequence continues at coordinate 28,953 of NZ_BAABIG010000054.1, read as the reverse complement.
ACCGTGACCAGCGCCAGCGAGAGCCAGAAGGTGGCGTAGGCGCCGAGCAGCGGGATGCTGACGGCGGCGATGGCGGAGCCGATGGTGGGCAGACCCGCGCTGTAGGCGAACCAGAACCAGCCGGCGGCGGACCCGCGCAGCTCCTTGCGGGCGGTGAGCTGGATCCACAGCAGGAACGCGTAGGCGAACAGGGGATAGGCGATGCCGCGCAGCCCGTAGAAGACGTACACGAGCGCCTGGTTCCCGCTGGGGAGGGCCACCGTGAGGAACAGGACCTCGAAGACGATCCAGAGCACCGCGCCGATCCGCATCACGCGGCGCGGCCCCCACACGTTCGACAGGGCGCCGGAGAGCCAGGAGCCGATCGCGACGAAGGCACCGTAGACGCTGATGACGAGGCCCGCGCCGGAGGAGGTGAAGCCGTTGTCGCGCAGATAGGGCTCGAGATAGTTGGACTCGACGCCGTCGCCGATCATGAAGATCAGGACCGCGACGTATCCCCACATCAGGGGCCGGGGGATGCCCATGCGCTCGACCCGGGGCAGCGCGCCGCGCGACACCGTCGGCGCGCCGGGGGCTGTGCTCATCGGAGTTCCTTCCTGGGGCCCGGGCAGGCCGGGGATGTGGCTGGAAGTGGCAAGCGCAGCCATTAAATATGAATTAATCGATGCCTACAACGGTGTCGAGGATCACAGTGAGGGGGTGGGGCGGACGGATGCCCGGACAAACGCCGCGGGCCCGGTCCATGGACCGGGCCCGCGGCCCACCGACCACCTCCAGGTCTTTCCCGCGGTCAGCAGGTCTTCTTCGTCGTGTTCAGCAGCTTGAGGTTCTCGATGACGGTGCCCTCCCCGCACGGGCTCTCGTTGAGGGAGGAGTCGGTCACGGTCAGGTTCTCCAGGGTGATGTCGCTGGTGTTGGCGAACTCCTCCCTGGCCGCGATGCGGATGCCGCCCGCGCCTTCCACGGTGCCGCCCTCCTTGCCGATGGTGACGTTGTGGCAGTCTTCCACCAGGATGGCGTTGTTGCCGGTGTCCGCGATGTCCACGCTGGTCGATGCGGGTGTTGGTCGCCGGGGTGGCGCTGCCGCCGCTGTCGATCCGGATGCCCAGGCCGCCGCTGAGGCGCATGTCGATCTGCCCCAGGGTGAGGTTGTCGACGCTGCGGAAGAACATCCCGTACATCGGCGCACCGGTGATCTTCACGTGCTGCACTTCGACGTCGGTGGTGCCCCGGGAGTAGACGGGCGCGGTGTCGGTGGCGACGGCGCCGGTCGCGTTGATGGTGCCGCAGACGTCCAGGACGGGCCCCGTCCCACCCCCACTCCCCGACTGCAGGGAACCTGATCGATGCGGCACGGCTCGAACCGGCACCGGAACCGGCGCAGGACCGTCACCCTCACGGCGGCGGGCGTCACCGCGTCGGCGCTCGTCGCGGGCACCGCCGTGGTGGTGCAGAGCAACGCCTTCGGCACCGAGACCGAAGCATCTCCGGCCGTCACCCAGACGCAGGAGTGCGGTACCGGTGGCTACCAGGCGGAAGTCGTCAAGAAGGGAACGACCTGGACGGTCTCGCCGTGCGGTCATCCGTCCCCTCACCACCCGCTGCGCTCGCCGTCGCCGACCGGGGGGCGGCGGCGAGGCACCCACGCACGACGACGGGCCCGGCCGGGGAGGAAGGCCGGGCCCGTCGGGCCGTGTGCGGCGCCGGTGGGATGGCCGCCCGGGGGACGGGCAGGCCGGCGAGCGCCGCGTCGTCGGATGGGCGGCGCGTCTCAGCGAGGGACCGCGACGGCGGCGTCCGCCTCGGCGGGGCGGTGGGTGGTGACGTCCTCGATCCGCCATTCGTCATGCCACTCGATCACCGGCGTGTCCCCGTCGAAGCGGATGGGCAGCCAGACGTAGTCGGCGATCGAGGTGTCCGCGTCCGGCAGGGGCATGGGCTCGGGGCGCAGGCCGGCGGCCTTGGCGGAGTAGTGCGCGTGGAACGCGTCGTGGTGGTCCGACTCCTCCTCCGACAGACGCGGCAGCCACCGGTCCGCGAGCGCTATGTAGAGATCCGGTTGCGTCGGGTGCTGGAAGACCGAGGTGATCTGGGACCGGAACGAGGTACGGGTCGCGGTCGGCGGATGAGGATCGCCGAGCACGGTGAAGGGGCCGTGGTAGGTGTCCGCCACGGCCACCTCCGAGGGATTGGGGTAGTACCAGGTCGTGCCGGAGGTGATCAGGTAGTGCTTGCCGTCGCGCCGGAAGTGGGCGGGTGCCTCGCGGACCAGGGGAGGGTGACGGCGGGGGAAGTGGGTGGAGTAGTAGCCGGTGACGTCGGTGAAGTCGGCGGTGAGGTCGGCGCAGATCAACTCGCTGTGGACGCGTTCGAAGTAGTAGTAGCCCTTGCCGTCGACGGGGTCGACCACGAGGTCGAAGTCCCCGGCGTACATGCCCAGCGGGCTGAAGCCGGTGCGGACGATCTCGTAGGGTCCGGTCAGCGAGTCGGCGGTGAGGACGGTGCAGAGCTGTTCCTCGCCCGCGCCCATGATCTTGAGCCAGCAGACGTACTTGCCGGTGCGGGGGTTGCGGACGATGTGCGGGCGGTCGATGAGCTGCGACGGGTGCAGGGGCGAGGTCGGGTCGTCGAGGACCGGGGGGATGATGAGCCCGAGGTCCGTCCAGTTGTAGAGGTCGGTGGAGGAGTAGCAGCGGATCCCCCACGTCCAGATGCCGCTGCCCGGCTTGGTGCGTTCCTTGTTCTCCCCGTACCAGTAGTAGGTGCCGTCCTCATGGAGCAGGGAGCCCGCGTGGGCGTGGATGCGGTTGCCGTTGGTGTCCAGCCAGGTCTGGCCCGGACGGATGGAGTCGTACATTCCCTTGCTCCTTGGATGTGTCGGTCATGAACTGCCGCTCCCCCCGCGGAAGTCAGCGGTGCACCTGGAGGCGGATGGTGTCGTACAGCACACCGGCCATGGGCTGCATCCAGTTGTCGGACGTCGGTGCCTTCGCCGGGGCGGCGGGGGCGAGGGTGAGGACGTTCTCGCCGCGCTGGATGAGGTTGGCGGGGAAGGCGATGGTCTTCAGCCGGCGGTGCATGGCGCGCACGGCCAGCCGGTAGCTGGAGGCGTCCCGGTTCACGCCCGGCACCGGGTCCAGGGAGGCGATCCCGGTGCCGTTGAGGCCGACGGCGAGGGTGCCGAAGGTGGAACCGGCCAGATGGATGTCGAGGTAGCCGGTGCCGCGGCGGTAGCCGTTGGAGTCGAAGCGGATCTTCCAGGTCTCCAGGGTGTGGTCGGCCGTGGTGCCGCGCCAGGCCAGTTGGGCGGGTGTGCCCGGGGTCCTGACGGCCGGGTGGAAGTAGCTGAAGTCGGTGGCGGGATCGTCGGTGCCCACCTTGAAGTCGACGCCCTCGGGGAAGTCGTACGGATACTCCAGCCAGGTCAGGGTGTCGCTGTAGCCGGTGGGGCCGCCGGAGATGTGGAACTCCTGGGCGGAGCGGTCGGGGGTGCCGATCTGCCAGAGCGTGGTGCCGTGGCTGACCGGGGACCAGACATGGGTGCCGGTGCCGACCTTCGAGGCGGCCGGCACCTTGATGCCGGGGCGGCGGTACTCGCCGAGGACGCCCGCGCAGAAGGCGGCGAGGGTGTAGGTGCCGGGACGCACGGCGGGGAGGGTGAAGCGGCCGTCCGCGCCGATCTTCGCGGAGTAGACGTAGCCGTTCCCGTTGTGCTGCCAGTCGTCGCCGTCGAGGGTGGCGGTCTGGAACTCGCGGTCGGGTTCGGGCTGGTAGAGCAGGGCCCAGCCGTTGTCGGCGGCGCCCCGGCCGGAGACGACGAGCCTCCCGCTGACGGTGGAGCGGGTGGTGGCGGCGTAGGCCGGGTCGGTGAGCCACTGGTACGGCCAGGACTGCCGCTCCCGTGCGGCCTCCTGCTTGGCGTCCTGCCACAGGGCGGCGACGTTGGTCTCCTCGTCGCCGGCGGCGACCTCGCCGACGTGCAGGTAGGAGGGGCCGTAGACCTTCTCCCAGCCCTTGGGCGGCTGGACGTCGATGCCGTAGTGGCTCGACACCGGGTGCCACAGCAGGATCATGCCGCTGTAGTAGTCGTGGGTGGTCAGCTCCTGCCGGGTCGGCCCGCCGAACCAGTCCTTGTCGGCCTGGATGAGGGAGAGACCCACCCGGCCGTTGGACATCAGGAAGACGTGACTGTCGCCTTCGAGGTTGGTCTTGTTCTGGTACTTGGAGTAAATGGTGCCGTCGGGCAGGGCGTAGACGGAGTCCTGGAGGGTGACTCCGGCGGCCAGTTCCTCCGCCGTCGGGCGGCGCTGGACCCCGCGGGCGTCGTCGACGACGAACCAGCGGAAGGCCGGGTCGTCGGCGGAGTAGGCGTACCGCAACTGCCCGAGCGAGAGGCCGTCGGGCATGGTCTCGGGATACTTGACGATCCAGTAGTTGTACAGGCCGGACCGGCCGCGCTCCAGGACCAGGCGGATGTCGAGGTAGAAGCCGAGCAGCGCCGGGTCGTTGTCGAGCAGGGAGATCTCGACCCGGTCGGCGGTCTCGGTGACGACGGTGAAGGTGGCGTTCTTCAGGCCGACGGCGACGCTCGCCCCGGAGTAGTTGATCGTCGTGTAGCCGTTGCCGCTGCGGCCGGAGAGCAGGTTGGTGTCGCCGTTGCCGTGGCTGCTGGCGAGCAGCCGCAGGTCGGTGATCTTGGCGCTCGCCTTGACGACGGTGAACTGGATGATGCCGTTGGCGAGGGTGACGGTGCTGCCGTTGTCGACGAGGGTCACCGCGGGGGCGGTGGCGGCCGGCGAGGTCGCGGCGGACGCCACCGGCGCGGAGAGGGGGAGGGCGGCTGCGCCGGCCGCCGCGCCGAGGAGACCGAGGGCACTGCGTCGGGCGAGGGGGGTGGGCATGGTGGGTTTCCCTTCGAACTTCGTTGTCGCCTGGGAGAGAGGTGTCAGTGGGGCCGCGGGTGCTCCGGCCCTGGAGCCGGGCGGTGACCCAGGGGCGCGCGCACGCACGGGTACGGGTGTGCCGGGGGTGGTGGTGGACCGCCCGCGGGGTGTCGGGAGCGGCGGCGTGCAGCACTGCGCCGGTTCGGTGGGGGCGGGGTCAGGCCGCCCAGGGTTCACCGAGTTCGGTGAACGTCGCCAGCCGTTCGGCCGAGGCACGCACGGCCTCCTCGACGCCGCGCACATAGGTGCGGGTCTTCAGTCCCTCTCCGTCGCGCGCGAGCCACCGGTCGTCGAGCAGCCGGGGTGAGGGCGAGGTGTTGACGGTCTCCAGCACCCGGGTGAAGGCACCGCACGCGGCGATGCTGCTCTGCAGCGCGACCGGGGGGTCGCCGAGGTGGTCGAGGAGATTGCGCAGGGGGGAGGTACGGCCGTACCGGGTGGGCCGGCCGTCCACCACCAGGACGTCCTCGGTATAGCGCAGTTCCGCGCGGAGCCGGCTGCCGTGGACGATGAGGACCGGTTCGGCGGGGACCCGCGCGGCCAGGGTCACCGCGACGGTGATGACGGTGCCGCGCCGGGTGGTCAGCCGTAGGCACGAGGTGTCGTCGGTGGCGATGTCACGGACGCGGAAGAGCTCGGTCTCCAGGGTGGCGATGTCGTCCCAGCCGGTGCTTCCGTCCAGGGCCAGGGCGGTGGCCGTGGCGTGGGCGAACGGGTTGGTCAGGGCGCCGTCCGCCACGGGCCGGCCGTCGAGTTCACGTCGGCCGGCCCAGGCCGCGCGCTGATAGTAGGCGGCATCGCGCGTCCAGGCTCCGTAGCAGCCGATGCCCTGGATCCTGCCCAGGGTGCCGGCGGCCATCAGTTCGGCGAGCCGGGCGAAGGCCCCGGAGCCGAGGCTCTGGAAGCCGACCTGGCAGCTCACACCGGCTTGGCGGGAGAGCGCGTCCAGCTCCCGCCATTCGGCGGCACTGGGCGCGGGCGGCTTCTCCAGCATCAGGTGGCAGCCGGCCTCCAGGGCCGCCCTGCCCAGCGGCAGATGGGTGTGGATGGGAGTGGAGACGATCGCCACGTCCGGGCGGGTGAGGTCGAGGAGGCGGTCGAGGCGGCTGTCGAACAGTCGGTCCCCGAACTGCGGCTGCGCGCTGCTGACCAGAGGCCGCACGTCGCACAACCCCGCCAGGCGCAGGACGCCCTCCTTCTCCAGCCCGGCGATCTCCCGCAGGTACGTGGCGCCGTACCCGGAGGTGCCGGCCAGCACGACGGTGCGGGTCATCGGGTCCTCCTGCCTTCCACCGCGACGGCGGCCATGACGAGCAGACCGGGCAGGACCGGGATGAACGCGGGGACCTCGAAGGCCACGACGGCCAGCACCACGAGCCCGCCGGCCAGCATCAGGCTGCCCCCCCAGTCGCGCGGCACGACAGCGGCGGCCTCCACCAGGGCGGTACGCCATGGCACGCCGGGCCGCCAGCGGGCGGCGCCGCGGAGGCCGACGAGCACGACGAGGGTCAGGGCCAGGGCGATCAGCAGGCCGACCGGCCGTCCTCCGGGCACACCGGCGGCCAGCGCCAGCAGGTCCGCGGCCGCCACCGCGAAGGCGGCCGCGGGAGCGAGCAGGGCGACCGGCTGCCGGAGGGACGCGGCGAGCAGCGAGACGAAGCGCCGCACGGTGGGCGTCCGCTCGGTCGCGGCCTTCTCCCGCAGCAGGACGGCACCGGCTCCGGCCGCGGCCAGCGAGGTGACCAGCGGCAGGGAGGCGACGGTGACCAGCACGCCGATGAACAGGACCTCGGCGGGCAGCTCCAGGTGACGCATCAGGCCCGTGCGCGGCTCGCGGCCGGCGGCCCGGGGGACGGTGGTCCGCACGGTCGCGGTCATCCTTTCAGCCCCGAGGTGGACACGCCGTCGACGAGGAAGCGCTGGAAGGCGACGAAGAAGAGCCCGATCGGGACGAGGGCCAGCACCGACATGGCGAACATCGGTCCGAACGCGGAGTCGCTGCCCTGGTCGACGAACATCTGCAGCGCCAGCGGCAGGGTGAACTTCGACGGGTCGTTGAGGTAGATCAACTGGCTGAAGAAGTCGTTCCAGGTCCAGATGAACGTGAAGATCGCGGTGGTGATGACGGCCGGCCGCAGCAACGGCAGGATCACGTACCAGAAGGTGCGGAACGGACCACAGCCGTCGATGGTCGCGCTCTCGTCCAGCTCCCGGGGCAGGCCGCGCACGAACTGCACCATGAGGAAGACGAAGAACGCCTCGGTGGCGAAGAACTTCGGCAGCACCAGCGGCCAGAGGGTGTTCACCATGTCGAGTTGCTGGAAGATGATGTACTGCGGGATCAGCACGACGTGGTGCGGCAGCATGATCGTGGAGAGCATGAACGCGAACAGCGGCCCCCGGCCGCGGAAGCGCAGCCTGCCGAAGGCGTAACCGGCCAGGGCGCAGGACAGCACGTTGCCGATCACGGACAGCAGCGAGACGGCCAGCGAGTTACCGAAGTACTGCCAGATGCTGTAGCCGGCGACCCCGCCGAAGACGTCGCCGTAGTGGGAAGTCGTGGCGTGCTCGGGCAGCACCGAGAGGTTGGACAGGATCTCGCCGGCGGGCTTGAAGGAACTCGACACCAGCCACACGACGGGGTACATCAGCACCACGACCAGGGCGATGACGACCACGTGCCACAGCACGCCGCGCGCGGCACCCGCTCGCTTCGGCTCGCCGCCGGACACGGTCAGGTGGGTGGGCGTTGCCGCCTGGGCGCTCATCGGTTGCCCTCCCCGGTGTAGAAGACCCACTTCCGCGAGCTGCGGAAGAGCAGGACGGTGATGATCGAGATGGTCAGGAGCAGGACCCAGGCCATGGCCGAGGCGTAGCCCATCTCGAAGTTGTTGAAGCCGCGCTGGTAGAGGTACAGGGTGTAGAGCAGCGTGGAGTCGCTGGGACCGCCGCGGCCGCTGCCGATGACGAAGGCGCCGGTGAACGACTGGAACGCCTGGATGACTTCGAGGACGAGGTTGAACAGCACCACCGGGGTGATCATGGGCAGGGTGACGGCGAAGAAGCGCCGGACCGGTCCGGCTCCGTCCAGGGCCGCCGCCTCGTACAGATCCTTGGGCACCTGCTTCAGACCCGCCAGGAAGATCACCATCGGTGCCCCGAACTGCCAGACGGCCAACGCGATCACGGTGAGCAGGGCGTAGCGGGGCTGGTCGACCATGCTGCCGACGTGGAGGCCGAAGAAGCCCAGGAAGTGATCGACGAAGCCGTGGGAACCGAACAGGGAGCGCCACACCAGGGCCACGCTGACACTGGCGCCCAGCAGCGACGGCGCGTAGAAGGCGGAGCGGTAGAAACCGGTGCCGCGTCGCTCCTTGTTGAGCAGGAGCGCGACGCCGAGCGCCACGGCGAGCTTGAGCGGGACGGAGATCAGGGCGAACTTCAGCGTCACCGCCACCGAGTTCCAGAAGCGGTCGTCCTGGGTGAACATCCGCTCGAAGTTCCGCAGCCCGACCCACTTGGGCGAGTTGAAGAGGTCGTAGTCGGTGAAGGCCAGGTACAGCGAGGCCAGCATGGGGCCGATGGTCAGCAGCGAGGCGCCGATGACCCAGGGAGACAGGAACACATAGGCGGCGCCGGTCCGCTTCCAGCGGCGCGGGGGCGGCTCCTTCGTCACCTCGGGTCGCGCCTTCTCCGCCCGCTCTCCCGCCGGGCGGGCCTGTGCGATGGTCGGCATCGCGTCATCCTTTCTGCTCCCGCGGCCACGACGGGCCGCGGAAGACGTGCCTTACTGGCTCAGACTCTGCTCGGCGTTCTGTACGACCTTCGCCGCGCCCTCGGCCACGCCGGTCTCGCCGAAGATCACCTCGTCGAAGACCCGCTGGAAGTCGGACTTGAGAGCCGCGCTGCCGCTGGGCCAGAACCAGGAGTCCGACGGCATGAGCCGGCCGGCCATCGCCGTCTGGAAGTCGCACGTCTGCTTCTCGGGGCCGGTGGCCTTGGCGCAGACCGTGTCCTTGTTGTCGGAGTTGGGCGGCGTGCCGCGGGTCGTGCCCAGGACCGCGCCGGCCTTCGGGTCGTTGACGAGGAAGTCCATCAGGAGAGCCGCGGCTTCCTTGTGGGACGAGCGACGGCTGACCCCGTAGTAGACCGGCGGCAGCGCGGGCATGCCGGACGCGGTCGCGCTGTCGGTCGGAAGCGGCGCCAGTGCGAGCGTGCCGCCCTGGTAGCTGGTGACATAGCTGCTCACACCGGAGTCGTACGAGGTCTCGGACGCCGACTCCTTGGCGACCAGGGGCGAGTTCTGCACCGAGCCGTCCGACTTGGTGGTGATCTGCGGTGCGGTGATGGCCTTCTTCTCCCGCAGCGACCCCAGCATGTTCCAGTACTCGGCGAGGTCGTCCTCGGTGAAGCCCAGCGTGGAGTCGCTGGCGTAGAGGGCCTTGCCGCGCTGGTGCAGCCACGTCTCGAACAGGTCGACGGACCAGCCGAAGTCGGACGTGCCGGCCCGGCCGGTCTTCTTCTGCACCTTCACCATGTCCGCGGCGAACTGCTTCCAGTCCCAGCCGTTCTCCGGCACGGTGACGCCCGCCTTGGCGAACAGCTCCTTGTCGTAGACGATCAGTTCGGTGGTGAGCCCGGCGGGCATCGCGTACTGGCCGCCGTCGGCCTTGCCGCCGGCGAGCAGGCTCGCCGGGATCCTGTCGGTCTTCAGTGACTTGCCCAGGTACGGCGACAGGTCGGCAAGCTGGTGTTTCTGCTGGTACTCACCGAAGGTGGGCCGGTCGAGCTGCAGCAGGTCGGGCGCGGCTCCGCCGGCGATCTGCGTGGTCAGCTTCTGCACGTACGAGGGGTAGCCGCTGAACTCGGCCTGGACCTCGATGTTCGGGTGCTGCTTCTCGAACAGTGCCACCGCCTTCTCGGTGGCCTTCGCGCGGTCCTCGTTTCCCCACCAGACGAAGCGGATCGTCTGCTTGGCGTCGCTGCCCACGTCGTTCGGCGACGACGAGCACGCGGTGAGTGTTCCTGCCAGGGTGAAGGCGGCTGCGGCCAGCACGCTCAAGCGGCCCCGGCGGACTGTGCGACCTCTCATGGGAGTCCCTTCGATTCGACGGTGAATCGGCTCGATCCGTGGGTGTGACTCGCCCCAGCTCATGTACGGGCCCCACCCCGTGAGCGATCACGTGAACGCTCACGGTAGATTGGCGGAGACGTTACGTCCGTGCTTCGGCAGCGTCAATAGCCGGTTCCGAGGAGGTCGTTCGGCCGACCGGGCGCCTGCATAATGAACGTCGTCCAGCAGCGGGGAGAAGCAGTGGCCAAACAGCGGATCACCATCGAGGACGTCGCCCGGGAGGCCGGAGTCTCCCGGCAGACGGTCACGCGGGCCATGAACGGCATGGCGGAGATCAGCCCCACGACGCGGCAGCGTGTACTGGCGGCGGCGGAGGCACTCGGCTACCGCCCGAGCCGGTTCGCCAGCAACCTCGCCTCGCGGCGGAAGAGCCACGCGATCGGCCTCGTGATCGCCTCTTTCCGCAACCCCTACTACACCGAACTGGCCGCCGAGGTCCTGGACGTCGCCACCGCCCGCGGCTGGCAAGTGGTCGTGTGCTCACGTGAACAGGGCACCGACCAGGAACTGATCTCCACTCTGGCCGGCCAGGTCGACGCCATCCTCGGCTACTTCGTCGCCGCCGACCAGGCGTCGCTCGCCGCCGCCGCCCGAGGCGTTCCCGTGGTCATGTTCGAGCGCACGGCCGCCGTGCCCGGCCTGCACTCCGTCGACCTCGACTTCGAGCATGGCATCGAGACCCTGCTCACCGAGCTGAGGGCCCGCGGCGCCTCCCGCTTCGGCCTCATCGAGTCCGACGCCGCCACCGACCCCAACCCCTACCAGCCGACTCAGCGCCGACGTGCCTACGAGAAGCTCGCGGGTCCCGGCTCCCTCGGCTCGGTCGTGGTGGCGGAGGAGTCGATGCGCGGCGGCGCCGACGGTTTCCAGCGGCTCTGGAACACCTCACCCGGACTCGACGCCGTGCTCGTCTTCAACGACCTGATGGCGATGGGTGCCGTCCATGGCGCCCACACCCTGGGCGTGTCCATCCCGGACGACGTCCGCGTCGTGGGGATCGACGGACTCTCGCTCGGCAGCGTCACCACCCCGGCGCTGTCCACCCTGTCCATCGACCGGTCCGCCGTCGCGAACACCGCGGCGGACATCGTGGACACACTGCTGGAGGCATCCGACGCCGGTCCGCGCGAATCGATCGTCCGCACCGTCACCCCACAGCCGCTGTGGCGGGAATCCGCGTGACCGGATCACCGCATGCCGTGGTGTCCGGCGGCCCCGTGGGGCGGCCCGGCGCTCCTGCGGATCACCGAGGTCGTCGCGGGTGAGCGGGGCGGGGCGGGGCGTGCCGACGGAGCCGGATGCGGGCGGTGCCGGTCGGGGACAGGGCGGACAGGGGCCGCGCGCGAGTGTGGTTTCGATCGGATCGGGTGCGGGGTCGGCCGCAGCACGGCCTCGGCCGAGTCCCGCGGTCGGCGCCGGCCGGTGATTCCGGAACGGCCCACCACAACGTGTCGGTGCCGACATCCCCGGTCGGCTCGGCGGGCCTGATCGGGTGGTGCCGGCGGGCCTGATCGAGGTGCGGGCGGGCATCGTTCCCGCCGCCCCGGTGTGGTGGCGCGCCGCCCGGAAGAGGGACCGGCCCGCTGAGCGCGGTGCGTCAGCGGGTTCCCGTCCGAGGCTCTCCCTGTCCGTATCGGCCTCGCACCGCAAGCCTTGACGGACCGGTGACGCCGTCGTAGCGTCTGCGTGGACCTTTCCGTGAGCGTTCACGGGAGCGCTCACGGAAATCTTCACGGGAGGGCCGGGCACGTAGCCCGGAACAGTGCCGGAGGCCACAGCGCGAAGCCGCGGCGAGGCCGCGTGCCGACGGGAATACGTCTCCGATCGCACCGACGAGAGGCAACCACCATGGACGGCGTCGGCCGTAGAGAAGCACGGGTCCGAGCGGGAGCGGACGACGGCGGGGCGCGGCCTGTGGGCCGGCCGGTGCCCCGGTGATGACCGGGGTGTCCGTCGAGGGCGGGGCCCTCGACATCACCTGCACCGTGACCACCCTCGTGAACGGGCAGGGCGCCACCCGTGCCGGCCGCCCAGGCGCGATGACCGTCGACGGGAAGCACCCGGCCCTGGTCGCCGCCATGGACCGGGCCCGGGCCCCGATCCCCGGCCGGCGGCGCTGAGCACCAGTGGCCGGCGGGCGGCCACCACCGGCCGGCCGGCACCGCACGCGACACCAGACGAACAGGAAACGCGGACATTGCACTCGAACCACACCAGTGAAACCCCGCATCACCCCGGTCGACAGGCGTCCGGAGCCGGCGACGGGCCGACGGGAGTGTCTCGATGACCGAACGCCCCGAACACTGCGCCGCGAGACTGTACGTCGGGGCCAACTATCATCCGCACGACTCGGACCCGCGGCAGTGGGAACGCGACATCCGCATGATGAAGGAGGCCGGGTTCACCGTCGCCCGTCTCGGTCACCTGGCCTGGGACAGCTTCGAACCCACCGACGCCCGCTTCGAGTTCGCCTGGTTCGACGAGGTCATGGACCTCATGCGGGACGCGGGCATCGGAGTGATACTCGACATCGCCGTACGGCCGGCCCCGATCTGGCTGCACCGAAAACATCCGAGCATCGGCATCACGGACCCGTCCGGGAACGCGCTGTACCCCAACACCCGGTACATGGTCGACGCCGGCGACCCCGAGTACCGCGCACACGCGCTCCGTTTCGCCGACGCCCTGACCCGCCGCTACGCCGGCCATCCGGCCCTTGTGGCCTTCGGCGTCGACAACGAGCCGGGCGACGGCCCCTACTCGTACTCCGAGACGGTCCGCCGCCGCTTCGTCTCCTGGCTGCGCGAGCGCCACGCGACCATCGAGAGCCTCAACCGCGCCTGGGCGAGCCAGCGCTGGTCCCGCCGCATCGGCGACTTCGACGAGGTCGGACTGCCGGTGTCCGGGACCGTCCAGGGCGCCCCCGAGCGGGTGCTGGACTTCCGCCGCTTCGTCTCCGGCGAGATCACCGAGTTCCTGCTGTCCGTCATCGGCCGCGTCGAGGCCAACGCCCCGGGCGTGTTCGTCACCGGAAACTCCTGGTACTACACCGAAGCCGACCGCGGACGCTACTTCGACTACGCGGAGATCGCCTACTCGGGACGGATGAGCCGGGACGGCATGGGCTTCTATCCGGGCCTGTCGCTCACGGACGACACCGGTCTCAGCGAGGCCCTCATGGGGATCGCCCGCATTCGCTTCGAGAGCGACACTCCGTTCTGGTGCACCGAGTTCACGACCATGACCGCGGTGCCCGGCTCGGTGCGCAGAAGCGCCTACGCCTCGCTGCTCATGGGCAATCAGATGGTCTGCGGCTGGACCTGGCAGACGATGCACGGCGGGGAGGAGCAGTACCTGCAGGGAATGGTGGACTGGGACGGCGAACCCAACCGGAAGTACGACGAGTACCGGCAGATCGCGGCTGAGTTCGCCCGCATCCAGCACTGCGGTTTCCCCTACCGGTCACGGGCCGAGATCGCGCTCGCCTTCTCCTTCCCCAGCCAGCTCGCGAGCGCCTCGCTGCCGGAAAAGCACGACGTCCAGCTCCAGACGTGCTTCGACGCGGTCCTCGAACGCAACCTCGACCAGCGGGTGGTCGACGTGAGCCGCAGTGCCCTGCCCTACCGGATCCTGGTCCTGCCAGGCGTCGCCCTCCTGGACGAGGACACCGCGGAACGCGTCCGGCGCTTCGTCGCCGACGGCGGGACAGTCGTCATGACCTCCTACTCCGCCCTGGTCACCGAGGACGGCCAGGTCTTCACCACGATCCGGCCGGGCCTCCTCGCCGACGTCTTCGGCGTCCGCCTCGGGGCCTACCAGGAACCACGCCTTCTCCATGAGCTGACCGCCGGCGAACCACAGGGAGACGAGCTGGACATCGTCTACGGCGACAGGCGCCTTCGCGTCGAGGCACCGCGCATCGACGAGATCCACCCCGGCACGGCACGCGTCACGGCCCGCAGCACCGGGCTCGACCGCGACTACCCGGTGGTCACCGTCAACGACTACGGAAAGGGCCGCGCCGTCTACGTCGGCACACCGGCCCGGCGTCCGCTCATCGACCTCGTCCTCGACACCGAGACCGAGCTGCGGGAGATCCGCCCCGACCTCCCGGTGCCGCGGGGTGTCCTGGCACGAGCCCTCGACGCGACGCATCTGCTCTACGTGAATCTCGACGGCGAGAGCAAGCCGATCAGCACACCCGGCCCTACACGCAGCGTCCTGCACGAGCGCACCCACGCCGAGAGCGGCTTCACCCTCGCGCCGTTCGACGCCGACGTCGTCGAGGTGCTTCAGCACGCCGACGGGGTGGGGACCCCTGCCTCGACGCCGTAGCCCCGCGCTGACGTACTGACGGGCCGGACACCTGCCGGCGGGCCCGGTCCCGAGACCGGGCCCGCCGGCGTCGTTCCTCTTCCATGGGGTCGTGCACCGGCACCGCTGACCGGCAACTGTCCATGGTGGGCGGTCCCTTCTGGGGGCTCGACGAGTCGTGCACATCGTCGGCCTGACCCTCACGCGCGTCAAGATGTATGCATAATTAATATTCAGTGGTGCGGGGAGGGTTGACGCGCCTCCCCAGGGCGAGCACCGTACCGGCTGTGACTCGGGTGACACCGAGTGGAAACGGCACGTGGGTCATGCCCGCGAAGAAGCCTCGCGCGGTGCCTCGCGCGGTGCGGTGACGTCGCCGGTACCGGCCCGTCCCCTTCCTGAGTACCGAAGTACCGATCGAAGCTGAACCCATGGGCACGCTCGGCAGGCTTCGCGTGCGGCCGCGTCCTGTGCGACACGCGGTGAACCCTACGGCCGCCGCCCTGCCCCGCCCTGTCCTGCCCTGCCCTGCCGTCTGGAATCGTCCCTGTTCTTCGAGGAGGCAGAACATGAGTCGGATCGATGGCCGGCCCGCTTCCAGCCTGTCCCGCCGCACCCTCCTGACCGGCACGGCGGCGACCGCCGCGGCCGTCACCCTCGGCAGCCGCCTCGGCACCGGGCCGGCCCATGCCGCCGCCTTCGTCAAGGGCGCCGACATCAGTTGGGCGTCCCAGATGGAGGCAGGCGGCTACATCTGGCGCGACAGGAACGGTGTCGCCCCGCTGGGACCCGACGGCCGTCCGCTGCCACTCGGGTCCGCTGACGGGCCCTTCGCGGACGACACGGAGTACCACATACGGAGTACCACATCCTGTGCGTGGGGTATGCGCTGGACCTTCCCCCGCACCGGCCTGTGAGGGAAGGAGAGCGCGGCCGACGGTCTGCTCCTCCCGGTCAACGGCTTCTACCGTGCCAGCCGCGGCACCTTCGCCCAGTTCGGTCTCCCCGTGCCCCGTCCCGAACGAGTCGTCGACACCGTTCTCCAGCACGCGCGCGACATCCGCTACACACGCCCGGAGCGGCAGACCGCCTGCAACATCCTCGACATCGCCCACCCGTTGTGGCTGACCCGCACCACCGGTCACCGCACCGACGAGACCATGACCCTGGCCGGGCGCCTGCTGACCGACGCGCTCGGCCGATGGGTCGACGGCGAGGGCTTCTCCTTCAAGGCCCCCCATCCGACGACCAGGAGCGCTCCGGAGACCCAGCCGACCCTGCAAGGCACCGAGATGTGGCTGGCGATCATCTGGTAACTCTCCGACCTCGCAGGCGTCTCCGACGCTCTCGGGTACCGGCCACGCGGCGTTCACCGGCCCGAGCAGGCCGTGTCGTCGCGGGGACTGTGACCGGCTGTTCTCGGCGGTGCCCTCGGACTTCCCGTCCTGGCCACGGGTTCGCCCGCCGGAGGGGACGCCGACCGTATCCTCTCCCCGGCAGCCGGGAACTGGTAGCCGGTCATCGGTGGACGGCCGTGCCACCTTGGTGCGGCTGGTGGCCGGCTCACTCAGGAAACAGACTCCGCCTGACTTGCCAACGGGAGATGTTTCATCCTCGCTGCCACGGGATGTGTGCGCCCGTTGCTTCGTCGGTGTCCGCCACCACCGTGTGGTCTCCTGGCCCGAAGGTGGCTTCGGCTCGGTTCCGTCGGGGGCATGGAATCCCAGCCGGCGGAGACCCGCGGCCATTTCCGTGAACTCTCCCTGGTCGGCTGCTCGTCCCAGGATCGCCGCGGTGTCGGAGGCGATGACGGCGCTTCGGTAGGCACTCGCCGTCGCGACGACGCCGTTGTCGGCTTTCGACTCCCACGGGCGAGCGGGATCGCCGCTGTCATCGAAGTCGGGGAGCGTCCAGGCGTCGTCGGCCAGACGTGCGTCGATGCGCTGTCCGTCGTAGAGGTCGCTCGCGGACACTGCTCCTGTGCCGCTTCGCCAGGTCGAGTGCCACTGCGATCATCACTACTCCGAACACCGTGGTTCCCGTGCCGAGCCCGACCTCATCGCTGAGGTAGCCCGCTGCCACGGGCGGGACGCCGTCGCCGAGCGGGCAGGGCGCCCAGCGCCCATCGTTTGTGGTCACAAAAGGGATCACCCATACTCCTGGGGGTCAAGGGGTCGCAGGTTCACATCCTGTCGTCCCGACTGGAGACAGTCGCAGGTCAGGGCCGGTTTCGGAGGTGTCCGAAACCGGCCTTTGATCATTGCTGGGGACCACTTGGGACCAGTGGGGGACCGGAGCCCTTGACCGGGGTCGGGGTCGGGGTCGGGGTCGGATTCGGGGTCGGGGTCAGCGGGTCACGACGATCGGCCGGGCAGCAGGTGCCGGGCGAAGAAGGCCGCTACGGCGTCCCCCGCCGACCGCGGGACGCCGGTGTGACCGCCCATATTGGCGTTCAGCGTCTTCTCCTCGGAGCCGAAGGCGTCGAACAGGTCCAGGGCCGCCTGCCGGTCGTTGCCTTCGTCGTCCCACTGCAGGAGGACGTGCAGCGGAACAGTGACCTGCCGGGCTTCCTCGAACATGACGCGAGGCACCAGACTCCCCGCGAACAGACCGGCGGCCACGATGCGCGGCTCGACCACCGCCAGCCGGATGCCGAGGGAGATCACTCCCCCCGAGTAAGCGACCGGACCGCCGATCTCGGGCAGCAGCGTCAGGAAGGCGTCCAGCGCCGCCTGCCATTCCGGGACCGCCTTGTCGACCAGCGGGAGGACGAGGGCGTCGATGATCTCTTCGCCGACCGGCTCGCCGGTCAGCATGGCCTGGCGCAGATCGGCGCGGGCCCGGTCGAGGGCGGGCCAACGGGGCCGCTCGCCGCTCCCGGGCAGCTCGATGGTGGCCGCGGCGAAGCCCGCCGCCGCGGCCTGCCGGGCCCGGGCCACCAGCCGGGGGTACATCGTGCGCAGCCCGAGCGGGGGATGGCCGAGCAGGACGAGCGGCACCGGTGCGGAGGCGGACGCGGTTTCGGGCGTCCACAGGATGCCGGGGATCTCACCGAGGGTGAAGTGACGTTCGAGGATGCCGTCGTCGAGGCGTCGCTCGGAAGTGACATGCATGGTCGTGCCTTTCGGGAGTGCACCGGAACGGCGCTCCCGGACGACCTACCGCCCGACCGTGACCCCGGAGGAGAGCACCCACGTCGATACTGTGATCACGGGTACCACCTCCTCGCTTCCTCGCACGGCCTCCGGAAAGGTAGCAGTGGCCGGCCCTGCTCCGCCAAACGGTTTTCGCGGAGTTCCCCCTCCGCAGCCCGCTGCCCGGCCGGCCCGTCCGCCGAGCTGGGGCGGCCTGCGCAGGCCCGGGGCCGTCAAGTTCCCTGCCCGGGACTGCCGACCCCGCGGGGGCCTTCTCGTCCCGCGAACCCGGAGGCCGCGGACGAGCGCAGGGTCATCGGCCCTTCTCGGGCCCCAGGGAGACTCCCTGGCCGGCCGTCTCCTTGACCGCGGTCAGTCGTCAGTCGCCGCGCGCGGCGCCCCGGGGCATGGCGTCCAGGGTGTGCGCCACGATGTCCTCGGGGACGTCCCGGACGAGTTCGGCGCCGCGGGCGCCGTCCAGGACGAAGGAGAGGCCGGTGGTGGCCTTCTTGTCCAGCCGCATCAGGGCGAGCAGCGCGGTCGAGGAGACGTCCGGCGGCAGGGCGGTGGCCAGCCCGTAGTGGGCGACCACCTCGTGGTGCTCGGCGACCCGGTCCGGGCCGATCCGGCCGAGGGCACCGGCCAGTCGTCCGGCGAAGACCGTGCCGACCGCGACCGCCTCGCCGTGCCGCAGCCGGAAGTCCGAGGCGCGTTCCAGCGCGTGGCCCAGGGTGTGGCCGTAGTTGAGGATGTGCCGGAGTCCCGAGTCGCGTTCGTCGGCGGCGACCACCGACGCCTTCAGGGCCACGCTCGCCGCGATCTGCTCCGCCGGCGGCAGCCCCCGCAGGTCGCCCGCGCCGATGAAGTGGCAGCGGGCGATCTCCCCGTAGCCGTTGACGCGCTCGCGCGGCGGCAGCGTCGCGAGATGGTCGGTGTCGCACAGCACGGCCCGGGGCTGCCAGTAGGTGCCCACCAGGTTCTTGCCCTCGGGCAGGTTGACCGCGGTCTTGCCGCCCACACTGGCGTCGACCTGGGCG
This sequence comes from Streptomyces ziwulingensis, assembly GCF_039542605.1. Lineage (NCBI taxonomy): Bacteria > Bacillati > Actinomycetota > Actinomycetes > Kitasatosporales > Streptomycetaceae > Streptomyces > Streptomyces ziwulingensis. The sequence continues at coordinate 10,388 of NZ_BAABIG010000054.1, read as the reverse complement.
AGCAGGGAGGTGGGCAGGTGGACCACCGGAACACCCCGGTGGTACAGGGCCGCGGCCAGTCCCACCGCGTCCGTGGTGGTGCCGCCACCGCAGGAGACCACGACGTCCGCCCGGCTCAGTCCCCAGGCGGCGAACCTGCGGCACCACTCCTCCACCCGCGCCAGCGACTTGCCCTCCTCGCCGTCCTCCGCCTCCACGACCAGCGTCTCCAGCCCCGTGGACGGCAGCGACGCGCGCGGGCGGGCGGTCACCACCGCCACCTTGCGGGCGCCGAGGCCGGCGAGCACCCCGGCGAGCCGGTGCCGGGCGCCGGGCCCGATGAGCACCGGGTAGGCGCGTTCGCCCAGGGCCACGTCCACGCGGCGCAGACCGCCGTCGTCGACCGCGGCCCCGGACGGGACCGGCGGGCGGCCGTCCCGCGCCGCGCCGCCGCGCTGTCCGGCGTGCTCGTCGTTCCCGTCGTTTCCGGTGCTCCCGGCGTGCTCGTCCAGGACATCGTTCCCGTCGTTCCCGGTGTTCCTGTCGTTCCCGCCCGGGTGCGGTGACCGGGTGGTCGGGTGTGTCGTCAACGTGTGTCTCCCTCAAGGTGTCGACGGGCCAGTGCCAGCGCGCCGTGGAGCGAGGAGAGCCCGCCGAGCGCGGCGGGGCGCAGCGGCGGAGCGGGGAAACCGGGGCGGGCCAGCTCCGCCGTGGCGGCCCGGACCCGATCGGTGAAGCCGGGCAGCCCCTCGGCGAAACCACCGCCCAGCACGGCCAGTTCGGGACGGAACAGCTCGTGGAGCGACACGAACCCGGCCGCCAGCGCCGCGCAGGTCTCCGCCACGGCCTCCTCGGCCCACCCGGCCGACTCGGCGAGTCCGGCGCGCAGCGCGGCGAAGTCGGCCGGCGCGCCCCGCAGTCGGGCCGCCCGCCGCAGGGTGGCCGGGCCGGACGCCGTCGCCTGCAGACAGCCGCGGCGCCCGCAGTCGCAGCGCGGTCCCCGCCGGTCCACGACCAGATGGCCGGCCTCGCACGAGCCGCGGCCCGGACCCGGCAACGGCGCGCCGCCGTGCACGACACCCCCGCCGACGCCCGTACCGACCCCCAGGTAGACCACGTGGTCGCACCCGGCGTACCGGGCCTCCGCGAGCGCCGCCAGGTCCCCGTCGTCGGCCCACCGCACCGTCGCGCCGGGGAACAGGCGGCGCAGCGCGCCCCCGAGCGCGAACCCCTCCCAGCCGGGCCGGCCCGGCCACGCGGTCACCCGGCCCTCGCCGTCCACGGCGGCCGGGATCGCCACGCCGATCGCCCGGAAGTCCGCGCCCCACCGCTCGCGCAGGCCGGTCACCTCCGCCTCCAGGGCCGCCCAGTCCGACCGGGCGCCCCGTGCGGCGGGCCAGTGCAGCAGGGCGTCCGCGGAGCGCTCGGCCGGCCCGGCGGTCCGGGGCGCGCCGGGCGGGTGCGGCGGCCCGGCCGGCTCGGCGCGCAGGGCCACCTTCGTACCGCCCACGTCGATGCCGAGCAGTCCGGACGCGGCTCGCGCGGTCGTCATCGGGCCGCGGGCACCGAGGCCAGCAGCGCCCGCGCCGCCAGCCGGTAGCCGAGGGCGCCCAGGCCCACGATCACCCCCGACGCCAGCGGCGCCAGTACCGACTCGTGGCGGAACGACTCGCGCGCCCACACGTTCGACAGGTGGACCTCCACGAAGGGCCGCGGATAGGACGCGAGCGCGTCCCGCAGACTCCAGCCGGCGATCATCAGCGCCCCCGGGTTCACGATCGCGCCGACCGTGTCGTACGCGTCCTGCACCGCCTCGATCAACTGCCCCTCGGACTCCCGCTGTACGGAGACGACCTTCCAGCCGCGGCCGGCCACCTCCTCGGCCACCGCCGCCTCGACATCGGCGAGGGTGTCGGTCCCGTATATCTCCGGCTCACGGCGGCCCAATATTCCGAGATTCGGGCCGTTCAGCAATAGCAGCTCGCTCATGCACCGGTTATATCAGCGCCGATTCGGCCACTGTTCCGAGTTCTTCCGGGAGTTTGCGGACAAGGGTCTTTCAGGGGGGTGGGTAGGGGAGGTGACGGCCCTTATTTCTCTGGGTTAGCTTGCCTTTCCACGGACCCCAGTCGGAAAGGTGGCTCACCACGATGAGCACCAGCGAACGCCCCGTACCCGATTTCCCCGCGTGGCCCCAGTACGACGACACCGAGCGGGCCGCTCTGATCCGCGCCCTGGACCAAGGGCAGTGGTGGCGCATGGGCGGCGACGAGGTGAATTCCTTCGAACGGGAATTCGCCGCCTACCACGGTGCCGAACACGCCCTGGCCGTCACCAACGGCACCCACGCCCTGGAACTCGCCCTTCAGGTCCTGGGTGTCGGCCCCGGCACCGAGGTGATCGTGCCGGCGTTCACCTTCATCTCCTCCTCCCAGGCCGCCCAGCGGCTCGGCGCCACCGCCGTACCCGTGGACGTCGACCTGAACACGTACTGCCTGGACATCGAGGCGACGGCCGCCGCCGTCACCCCGCGCACCCGGGCGATCATGCCGGTCCACATGGCCGGGCACTTCGCCGACATGGACGCGCTGGCCAAACTGTCCGCGGAGACCGGCGTTCCCGTCGTGCAGGACGCGGCCCACGCGCACGGCGCCCAGTGGCGCGGGCAGCGGGTCGGCGAACTCGGCTCGGTCGCCGCGTTCAGCTTCCAGAACGGCAAACTGATGACGGCCGGCGAGGGCGGCGCGGTCACCTTCCCGGACGCCTTCCTCCACGAGGAGGCGTTCCTGCGGCACAGTTGCGGCCGGCCGCCCACGGACCGCAGGTACTTCCACCGGACGTCCGGTTCCAACTTCCGGCTCAACGAGTTCTCCGCGAGCGTACTGCGCGCCCAACTGGCCCGTCTGGACGGCCAGATCACCCTGCGCGAGGAACGGGCCGGCCTGCTGCGGAGCCTGCTGGAGCAGATCCCGGGCGTGGTGCCGCAGGGCCGCGAGGAGCGCGCCGACCGCGTCCCGCACTACATGGCGATGTTCCGCGTCCCCGGCCTCGGCGAGGAGCGGCGCAACGCCCTCGTGGACGACCTCATCGCCCGCGGGCTGCCCGCCTTCGTGGTGTTCCGCGCCATCTACCGCTCCGACGGCTTCTGGGAGACCGGCGCGCCCGACACCACCGTGGACCGGCTGGCCGCGGCCTGCCCGAACACCGAGGCGCTGACCGAGGACGGGATCTGGCTGCACCACCGCACGCTGCTCGGCACCGAGCGGAACATGTACGACATCGCCGAGATCCTCTCCGACGCCCTGGCCGCCCGGTGAGCGTCGGGTCGAAGGAGCCCTCGGCGCCGGTGCGGGTCGCGGTCGTCGGACTGGGCTGGGCGGGCCGCACCATCTGGCTGCCGCGGCTGGCCCGCCACCCCGCCTACCGGGTCACCGCCGTCGTCGAACCGGGCCCGGTGGCCGAGGACGCGGTGCCCGAGGGCGCCGACCTCCTCACCGACGCCGGGTCGCTGCGGCCGGAAGCGGTGGACCTCGCCGTCGTCGCGGTGCCCAACCACCTGCACGCCCCGGTGGCCGAACAACTGCTGGCCCGCGGCATTCCGGTGTTCCTGGAGAAGCCCGTCTGCCTGGACGTCGACGAGGCGGACCGGCTCGCGGCCGCCGAACGGACGGGCGGCGCCGTGCTGCTGGCGGGCAGCGCCGCGGCACACCGCCAGGACGTACGGGCGCTGGCCGAGACGGCCGCCGCCCTGGGCCCGCTGCGACACGTCGGCCTGTCCTGGGTACGGGCGGGCGGCGTGCCCGACGGCGGGGGCTGGTTCACCGACCGCAGGCGGGCCGGGGGCGGCGCCCTGGTGGACCTCGGCTGGCACCTGCTCGACGCGGCCACCGCCGTCATCGGCGGTGACCCGGTCTTCCGGGACGTGCTCGGCACGGTCTCCGCCGACTTCGTCAACGACCGCGGCAGAACCGCCGGCTGGCGCGGCGGCGACCGGCCGGCCGGCACCGGGGACGTCGAGGACACCGCGCGCGGCTTCCTGGTCACCGAGACCGGCGTCTCGGTCGCCCTGCGGGCCGGCTGGGCCTCCCACGAACCGGTCGACACCACCCGGATCACCGTCGAAGGCGCCGCCGGGACAGCCACCCTGACCTGCACCTTCGGCTTCAGTCCGAATCGTCTGCCGGTGTGTCTGACCCGTACCCGCGACGGCGTGACCACCGAGGTGCCGCTGCCCGGGGAACCGATCGGCGCCGAGTACGAGCGGCAGTTGGACCTGCTGCCCGCGCAGCTCGCCGACCCCGCCGCCCGCGGCGTCGCCGCCGCCCGGTCCCGGCGTACCGTCTCGGTCGTCGAGCGCCTCTACGCCTCGGCCCGCGTCCCGCGCCCGCACACCGCCGAGACCGCGTCCGTCGCCTGACGCGGCGCGCTCCGGGCGCCGGCCGCGGCCCCGGAGGCCGGCACCCGCGTCCGCGCGCGGCGCCCTCACCCACAGGGAGAGACCATGTCCAGCCACCAGCCAACCGGAACGGACGACTCCGCGCTCGCCGTCCTGGCTCCAGCCGACGCCGTCATCTTCGACCTCGACGGTGTCGTCGTCGACAGCTTCGGCGTGATGCGGCAGGCGTTCCTCACCGCCTACGCCGAGGTCGTGGGCGGCGGAGAACCGCCCTTCGAGGAGTACTGCCGTCATCTGGGCCGCTACTTCCCCGACATCATGCGCATCATGGGGCTGCCCCTGGAACTGGAGGAGCCCTTCGTCCGCGAGAGCTACCGGCTCGCCGGCCAGGTCACCGTCTTCCCCGGGGTACGCGAACTGCTCACCGCGCTCACCGCGCGCGGCACCCGGCTGGCGATCGCCACCGGCAAGTCCGGCCCGCGCGCCCGTTCCCTCCTCGACCGGCTCGGCCTGCTCGGTCACTTCGACCACGTCCTCGGCTCCGACGAGGTGCCCCGCGCCAAACCGGCCCCGGACATCGTGCTGCGGGCCCTGGAACTGCTGCGCGTCCCGGCCGGACGGGCCGTCATGATCGGTGACGCGGTGACCGACCTGGCCAGCGCCCGGGGCGCCGGCGTCCGCGCCGTCGCGGCCCTGTGGGGCGAGAGCGAGGAGGGACCGCTCCTCGCCGAGCGGCCCGACGCCGTACTGCGCCACCCCGACGACCTGCTCGCGCTGCTCCCCGCGCCCGTGTCCCCGCGCTGAACCACCGCCTCGCACCACCGCCTGTCCGAGGGCCCCGGCGACCGCCGGGGCCCTCGCGCACGCCTGCCGCCGGAAAACCGCCTCCCCGCCGCCGGCCTTCCGGGCCGGCGGCGGGAACAGGGCCCCCCTAGGGGTCCGGTCAGGGGGGTCGGCGCACCGGACCCGCAGCACACTGGAACGAAATCCCCATTCCGCTGCCCGCGCCCCCTATTGCTTTCCGGACCACCGACCCCATTCGACCGCGGGACGGCCGTGAGACGGCCGCGAGACGGCCGTGGGGCCGAATCCGGGCCCCGTACCGAAAAATATCCCGCGCCACGGCGGGGCGACCGGTCGACCATTTTCAAGACGTGAGGAAGTGAGTGACGGCATGCTGCGCACCGAGCTGATCCGGCCGCTGCCCGAACTGCTGGCCGGGCACGCCCGTGACAGCGCGGACAAAACCGCGTTCCGCGACGCGGCCCGCGGCGTCACCTATGCCGAACTGCACACCCGCACCGGAAACATCGCCGGACACCTCGCCGCCCAGCGCCTCCAGCCCGGTGACCGCGCCGCGATCCTCCTCGGCAACGGCGTCGACGTCATCGAGAGCTACTTCGGCATCCTGCGCGCCGGCGGCATCTCCGTACCGCTCAACCCCCACGTCACCGCGGCCGAACTGACCCACCTGCTCGACGACAGCGGAGCCCGGCTGCTCATCACCGACGCCGCGCACGCCGCCGCCTTCGCACCGCTGCTGCGCGACCGGCCCGACCTGCGGCTCGTGGTGACCGGCGACGCACCCGCGCCGGCCGGGGCCCTGTCGTTCGAGCAGCTCGCCCGCACCGAACCCGCCGTCCCCGCCCGCGACGACCTCGGCCTGGACGACCCCGCCTGGATGCTCTACACCTCCGGCACCACCGGCCGCCCCAAGGGCGTGCTGTCCACCCAGCGCAACTGCCTGTGGTCGGTCGCCGCCTGCTACGTGCCCGTCCCCGGGCTCGGCCCGGACGACCGCGTGGTGTGGCCGCTGCCGCTGTTCCACAGCCTCTCCCACATCGCCTGCGTCCACGCCGTCACCGCCGTCGGCGCCACCGCGCGCATCCTCGACGGATTCGCCCCGCAGGACGTGCTGGAGGCCGTGCGCGAGGAGTCCGCGACCTTCCTGGCCGGCGTGCCCACCCTGTACCAGCAGCTCGTCCGCGCCGCCCGCGAGGACGGCTTCCGCGCCCCCGCCCTGCGGGTGTGTCTGGTGGGCGGCGCCATGACCACCGCCGCACTGCGCCGCTCCTTCGAGGACGCCTTCGGCGCCCCCCTCATCGACGCCTACGGCTCCACCGAGACCTGCGGCTCCATCACCGTCAACTGGCCCACCGGCGCCCGGGTGGAGGGCTCCTGCGGTCTGCCGGTGCCCGGCCTGTCCGTGCGGCTGGTCGACCCGGAGACCGGCCGGGACGTCACCGACGGGGAGGAGGGCGAGGTGTGGGTCCGCGGACCCAACGTCATGCTCGGCTATCACAACCAGCCCGAGGCCACCGAGGAGGCGCTGCGCGACGGCTGGTTCCACACCGGCGACCTGGCCCGCCGCGACGGGACCGGCTACCTGACCATCACCGGCCGCATCAAGGAACTCATCATCCGCGGCGGGGAGAACATCCACCCCGCCGAGGTGGACGAGGTCCTGCGGTCCGTACCGGGTGTCGCCGACGCCGCCGTGGTCGGCAAACCCCACGAGGTGCTCGGCGAGGTGCCCGTCGCCTTCCTCGTCCCCGACGAGGAGGGCTTCGACCCCGAGGCGCTGCTCGCCGCCTGCCGCGCCCGCCTGTCGTACTTCAAGGTGCCCGAGGAGCTGTACGAGACCGACCGCATCCCGCGCACCGCCTCCGGCAAGATCACCCGGCACGTGCTGCTCGACACCCCCGCCCGGCTGCGCGCCGCCGGCGGCAGCCACTACGAGCACCTCTTCCGCGTCGACTGGCTGCCGCTGTCCTCCGTACCGGGTACCCGTACCGGCGCCGGCACCTTCGCCGTGCTCGGTTCGGACCCGTTCGGCCTGGCCACCGCGGTGGGCGCGGCCACCGTCCACCCCGACCCGGCCGCCCTGGCCGCCGCCGGGGACCTGCCCGACATCGCACTCCTCAGCCCCGGCACCGGACTGCGCACCTCCGGTCCGTTCGGCGCCGACGTCGCGGCCGCGGTGCGCGACCTCCAGGACCGGCTGACGGCCTGGCTCGCCGAGGAACGCCTCGCCGGGACCCGGCTGGCCGTCGTCACCCGCGGCGCCGTCGGCGACGGCCAGGCCCCCGACCCGGTGCAGGCCCCGCTCTGGGGTGTGGTCCGCAGCGCCCAGGCCGCCCACCCCGGACGGTTCGTCCTCGTCGACCTCGACACCGACGAGAACGCGCCGGCCGCCCTCCTGGACGCCGTCGCCTCCGGCGAACCCGAACTCGCCGTACGGCACGGCGTACCGCTGCGGCCCCGCGCCGCCCGCGTCTCGGCCGCCGTCGCCCACAGCGAACCGCCTGCCCGCTTCGACCCGCACCGGGCCGTCCTGATCACCGGCGCCGACGGGCCCGCCGCCGCCACGGCCGCCCACCACCTGGTGGCCGGCCGCGGTGTCCGGCGTGTCCTGCTGACCAGCGTCCACGGCCCCGCCGACCGGTCCGCCGCCGTCCTCGCGGCCGACCTCACCGCCCTGGGCGCCGAGGTCACCCTGCACGCCGTCGACCTGGCCGACCGCGCCGCGTTCGACACCTGGCTCGCCACCCCCGGCGTCCGCTTCACCACCGTCGTGCACACCCCGGGGGCCGTCTTCCCCGGACTGGCCGACGCCCTGTCCGCCGCGATCAACCTGCACGCCGTGACCTCCGGCGACGACCGGGACGACCTCCCGGCGTTCGTCGTGCACACCCCCGCGACCGGCCTGCTCGGCGCCCCGGGTACGGCGGAGGAGGCGGCCGTCGCCCTCTTCCTCGACGCCCTCGTCCAGCACCGCACCGGCCTCGGCCTGCCCGCCCAGATCCTGCACACCGGACCCGCCGACGACGACGGACGCCCCGCCCCGGCGGGCCTCGGCCGGCTCACCGCCCAGGAGACCGCGGCCATGTCCGACGCCGCGCAACTCGTCGGCCACGCCTCGCTGCTCGTACTGCGCCTCGACGCCGAAGGGCTCGACGCGCCCGCCCCGCGGACCGTCCCGGCGCCCCTGCGGGACCTCATCGACACCACGGCGGGCCCGGCCACCCAGGCCGCCCCGGACGGCGACACCGCCGCGGCCCTGCGGCGGGAACTGGCCGGCGCCACCGACACCGACCGGCAGCGCGCCCTGCTGGACCTGGTCCTCGGGGAAGCCGCCCGCCTCGCCTCGCTCACCCCGGACGAGATACGCGCCGACCGCCCGTTCAAGGAACTGGGCTTCACCTCAGCCACCGCCGTCGCCCTGCGCGCCCGCCTCACCGAGGCGACCGGGCTGCGGCTGGCGGCCACCCTCGCCTTCGACCATCCCAGCCCCGAGGCGATCGCCACCCACCTGCGCGCCCGCCTCTTCGACCGGCCCGCCACCCCGCCCCGGACCGAGCCCCGAGCCGCCGCCCGCGCCGACGAACCCGTCGCGATCGTCGGCATGGCCTGCCGGCTGCCCGGCGGGGTCGCCTCCCCGGACGACCTGTGGCGCCTGGTCGACGACGGCGTCGACGCCATCACCCCCTTCCCCCGCGACCGCGGCTGGGACCTCGACGCCCTCTACGACCCCGACCCCACCGTCCCCGGCACCTCCTACACCCGGCACGGCGGATTCCTCACCGAAGCCGCCGACTTCGACGCCGTCTTCTTCGGCATCTCCCCGCGCGAGGCCCTCGCGACGGACCCGCAGCAGCGGCTGCTCCTGGAGACCTCCTGGGAGGCCCTGGAGCGGGCCGGCATCGCCCCGACCAGCCTGAAGGGGCAGCAGGTCGGCGTCTACACCGGCCTGATGCACCACGACTACGCCACCGACCTCGGCGAGGTCCCCGACGGCCTGGAGGGCTACCTCGGCACCGGCAACGCGGGCTCGGTGGCCTCGGGCCGGGTGTCGTACACCCTGGGGCTGGAGGGTCCGTCCCTGACCGTGGACACGGCGTGCTCGTCGTCGCTGGTCGCGCTGCACCTGGCGGCGCGGGCGCTGCGGGACGGCGAGTGCTCCATGGCCCTGGCCGGCGGCGTCGCCGTGATGGCCCGGCCCACGTCGTTCACCGAGTTCTCCCGCCAGCGCGCCCTCGCCGCCGACGGCCGCTGCAAGCCGTTCGCCGACACCGCGGACGGCACCGCCTGGGCCGAGGGTGTGGGTGTGCTGGTGCTGGAGCGGTTGTCGGACGCGCGGCGGCTGGGGCATGAGGTGCTGGCGGTGGTGCGGGGTTCGGCGGTGAACCAGGACGGTGCGTCGAACGGGTTGACGGCGCCGAACGGTCCGTCGCAGGAGCGGGTGATCCGTTCGGCGCTGGCGGACGCGGGGCTGGGGGTGGGTGAGGTGGACGCGGTGGAGGCGCACGGGACGGGTACGGCGTTGGGTGATCCGATCGAGGCGCAGGCGTTGCTGGCGACGTACGGGCGGCGTGAGGGTGGCGTGGGTCCGTTGTGGCTGGGTTCGTTGAAGTCGAACATCGGTCACGCGCAGGCGGCCGCGGGTGTGGCGGGTGTGATCAAGATGGTGCAGGCGTTGCGGTACGGGGTGTTGCCGGCGTCGTTGCATGTGGGTGCGGTGTCGTCGAAGGTGGACTGGTCGTCGGGTGCGGTGGAGGTGTTGCGGGAGCGTCGGGTGTGGCCGGAGGTGGACCGGCCGCGTCGTGCGGGGGTGTCCTCGTTCGGGGTGAGCGGTACCAACGCCCACGTCATCCTGGAACAGGCACCGGCCGACGACACCCCGGCCGCGGAGGATCCCGCCCCGCCGGTCGCCGTGCCCTGGCCGCTCTCCGCACGCACGGCGCAGGCCCTGCGCGAACAGGCGGAGCGGACCGCCGAGTTCGTCGCCTCCCGCCCCGGCGCCGAGGCCCCCGCCATCGCCCACACCCTCGCCACCTCCCGCGCCGCCCTGGAACACCGGGCCGTGGTCCTCGGCGGCGAGGCCGAACTCCGGACCCTGACACCGGCCGGAGACACCTCCGGCACCACCCCTCAGGTGGTCTCCGGGGTGGCGGATGTGCACGGCAAGTCGGTGTTCGTGTTTCCGGGTCAGGGTGCGCAGTGGGTGGGGATG
>NZ_BAABIG010000053.1:0-1173 GCF_039542605.1 Streptomyces ziwulingensis | reverse complement strand
GCTGCTGGAGACGGCGTGGGAGACCTTCGAACACGCCGGCATCGACCCCATCACGGTACGGGACGGTCAGGTCGGCGTCTTCGCCGGAGGCAACGGCCAGGACTACGCGACGATGATGACGCGGGCGCCGAAGGACATCGACGGCTACCTCATGACCGGCAACGCGGCGAGCGTCGTCGCGGGACGCGTCGCCTACACGCTCGGTCTCGTCGGCCCCGCCATGACGGTCGACACGGCGTGCTCGTCGTCGCTGGTTGCACTGCACCTCGCCGCGCAGTCACTGCGGTCCGGCGAGTGCTCCATGGCCCTGGTCGGCGGCGTGACGGTGATGTCGACCCCCGGCACCTTCATCGAGTTCAGCCGCCAGCGGGGACTGGCACCGGACGGCCGGTGCAAGGCGTTCTCGGCCGCGGCCGACGGCACCGGCTGGTCCGAAGGCGTGGGCATGCTGCTCGTCGAGCGGCTGTCCGACGCGCGGCGCAACGGACACCGGGTCCTCGCGGTGGTGCGAGGTTCGGCGGTGAACCAGGACGGCGCCAGCAACGGCCTGACCGCACCCAACGGACCCTCGCAGCAGCGGGTCATCCGTCAGGCGCTGGCAAACGCGGGAGTGCCGGCCGCCGAGGTGGATGTCGTGGAGGCGCACGGCACCGGGACGAAGCTCGGGGACCCGATCGAGGCCGAGGCCCTGCTTGCCACCTACGGGCAGGGCCGCGACGCCGAACGGCCGCTGTGGCTGGGTTCGTTGAAGTCGAACATCGGTCATACCCAGGCCGCGGCGGGTGTCGCCGGTGTGATCAAGATGGTGCTGGCGATGCGGGAAGGTGTCCTGCCGCGCACCCTCCACGCGGACGAACCGTCCCCGTTCATCGACTGGTCCTCCGGTGCGGTGGAACTCCTCCGCGAGACCCGGGAATGGCCACAGACCGGACACGTGCGCCGAGCAGCGGTGTCCTCCTTCGGCGCGAGCGGGACGAATGCGCATGTGGTGCTGGAGCAGGCGCCCGCGGACGAGACCACGGAAGCGGACGGCATCGATGTCGCTCCGGCGGTGGTGCCGTGGGTGATCTCGGGGCGGACACCCGAGGCCCTCCGGGACCAGGCGGAACGGCTCCGCGCCCTCACGGCCGGCAGTGACGCGAGTGTTGTCGATGTCGGCTGGTCGCTGGCGTC